>USLD01000016.1 GCA_900555495.1 uncultured Slackia sp.
CCTCTTCCTCTACGACGATCTCCCCGACGCCGCTCTCCTCGGCGACGCGAACCAGCTCGCGAATCTGATTGATGTCCACGTAATCGTCCTCCTTGGTCTGGCTGGACTCGCGTTCCAGCAGGAAATCAACTTGCTCGGTGGCGCGGTGCTTCGAAAGGAAGGTGCGCGCCTCGTTGGGGAACAGGGCGTACATGAGCACGTCTTCTTCGGACGTGGCCAGATCGCCGATTTCTTCTTTGACCTGATCGTAGGTAGCGGTCGCCAGCGACGAGGGAGCCACGTCGGGCGGCAGGACCTCGGCGTTGCCGACGACCTTCTTGTAGATTTCGGGAGAGATGGGGCCGGGCGCCTTGCCGTAGAAGCCGCACAGGTAATCCTTCATCTCCTTGGACACCACGCTCCAGCGCGAGCCCGTGAGCACGTTGAACACGGCCTGGGTACCCACGATCTGGCTCATGGGGGTGACCAGCGGCGGATAGCCCACCTCGGCGCGCACGCGCGGGATTTCGCGCATGACCTCGTCCAGGCGGTCGGTTGCGTTCTGGATTTCGAGCTGCGAGATGAGGTTGCTCATCATGCCGCCCGGAACCTGGTGCGAGTACACCTTCATGTGGGTGAGCGAAGACACGCCGCGCTTGTAGTGGCCGCGCTTGCGCACTTCCTCCCAGTAGTCGGCGATTTCGAACAGCAGGTCGAGGTCGTAGCCGGTGTCGTAGCGGCTTTCCTGCAGGGCGGCGACGATCGTCTCGACCGCAGGATGGCTGTTGCCGAAGGAAAGCGGGGCGCTCGCGGTGTCCGCGATGGCGGCGCCGGCTTCGGCGGCCTTGATGATGTTCATGGGGGCCATGCCTCCGACATAGTGGCAGTGCACGTGCACCGGCAGGCCGATTTCGGCGTTGAACGCCTTCACCAGGCGCTCGGTGCGATACGGCGTGAGCATGCCCGCCATGTCCTTGATGGCGATGGAGTCGGCGCCGAGGTCTTTGAGCTTCTGGCCGTATTCCAGATAGCCGTCGAGCGTGTGCACGGGCGACACGGTGTAGGAGATGGCGCCCTCGAACCAGCCGCCGCAGGCCTTGATGGCCTCGGCGTTGTCGACCACGTTGCGGATATCGTTGAGCGCGTCGAACACGCGGAACACCTGGATGCCGTTTTTCTTCGCGCAGGCGATGAAGCGGTTCACGATATCTTTCGAGTAGTGCTTGTAGCCCACCAGGTTCTGGCCGCGCGAGAGCATGGCCAGATCGGTGTTGGGCATGTGGGCCTTGATCGAGCGCAGGCGCTCCCAGGGGTTCTCGTCCAAGAACCTCAGGCACGTGTCGAACGTCGCACCGCCCCAGGCCTCGACCGCCCAATAACCCACCTTGTCCATCTTGGGCAGAATGGGCAGCATGTCGCCGAGCTGCATGCGGGTGGCCCACAGGCTTTGCTGACCGTCGCGGATAGTGGTATCCATCAGTTGCAAACCTGGCATGCTTCACCTCTCCATCTTCGAAGCGCCTCTGTCGAAGCGCGTATGTCTTACCGTCTTTGCATTATAGAGATACGAACCGGCGAACGCGCCGCCGTTTCGGTCAGGAGTCACTCTGATACACTAAAGCAGTGTATCGTTCGCCCCATCCATTGTCGAGATGCCTTTCGGCATGCGGGGCCGCGAGGGGCAAGCGTTTCCCGATCGTTGCCGGAAACGCCGCCCTTCCAGGAGAAGAGCCGACCGCGCAGCCAAGCCGGACCGCCGTCGGCCGAAGGCTCGCGATGCCGCTATTTCACGACGATGATGGCCTCCTGGAAGCACGCGGTGGCGCAGTTGCCGCAGCGCGTGCAGCGGTCCTGGTCGATCACGGCGGGCACCATGCTCACGTCGATGCAGCCCTCGGCGCATTTCGACACGCAGGCGCGACAGCCGTCGCACTCGTCGGTGACGATATAGGAGCGTGCCTTCACGCCCGCATTCATGCGCTCTTCGCCGAAGCGCACGGGCATGCGACGCACCTGGCCGTCGCGGCGCTCGACCAGCTCGCCTGCGGCCTGGTACAGACGAAACGCGGCGATGTCTCGGCAGCCCAAGGCGCGCAAGACGGCGCCTGCGTCGGGCGCATCGGCGAAAGCCAAGACGGCCTCGATCGCAGCCTCTTCGATACGGCCTCGCAACGAGAGCGAAGCACCCTCGGCATCGAGAGCGCCCTCGACGCCCGTAAGCGCCATGGATTTGCGAGACGCAAGCAGCTTATAGCACTCGTCGCCGCGATCGACCAGCACATATACCCCGTCGCCGTCGGCGCCTGCCACCTCGACCGGGCAGGTCGCAGGCAAACCGGCGTCGTCCACCACGGCGGCGCAGGCCGCGCGCACGGCGGATGCGATGCGCGCAAGGTCGTCTATGTATTCCATACGTCTTCCCTTCTCGAACATCCGCCGCGCATATCTTGCAGCAAGCGGCATGTTGGCCGCGCCCCGAACGGACGGCACTGCGGCTTCGAAGCCGCCTTCGTGCCGCGAACGCAGCGATGCCCGCATGACAGCGGGCATCGCGATGATTCGAAACGCGGGAAACGCGCGCCGGCGGCGTTACGTTTCCTGATTCGTGTTCACAATGAAGCAGAGTCGCCGATCGTTATTACACGCGCTTGACGAAACGGCCGTCGCGGGTGTCGATCTGCAGGACATCGCCCACGTTGACGAACATGGGGACCTTCACCTCGGCGCCGGTCTCGAGGGTGGCGGGCTTGGAGCCGCCCTGGACGGTGTCGCCCTTGAAGCCGGGGTCGGTCTCGGTGACCTCGAGCTCGACGAACATCTGGGGCTCGCAGCCGATCAGCTCGCCGTCGGCGTACTCGAGGGTGACGGGATCGTTCTCTTTAAGCCACTGAGCGGTGTCGCCCACGTGGTCGACGGGCAGGGAGAACTGCTCGTAGCTGTTGGGGTCCATGAAGTAGAAGTCGGAGCCGTCGTTGTAGAGATAGGTCATCTCGCGCTGCTCGAGGCGAACGGTATCGAACTTCACGCCCGCGTTCACGGTGTCGGAAAGCACGCGGCCGGTCTTGATGTCGCGCAGCTTCATGCGGACGAACGCGCCGCCCTTGCCGGGCTTGACGTGCTGGAACTCGATGATGGTGCACATCTTGTTGTTGTACATGATGCACATGCCGTTCTTGAAATCGGCGGTAGAGATTGCCATTGACCACTCCTTCTGTATGTTCGAACCCGCAGGTCCATTTCCTTCTATCGGGCGACAGGACCGACGTCGGCGCGCTGCGGCGAAGCGGCCCGCGCGCGTTGCCGCATGCCCGCCGCGCGAAACGGCGCGCTGCCGCGGCATGGCCCTGTCTGCATGCGGAGGCGATACGCCCCGCATGCGCGAATACGGCGGCGTTGCGCCGCACCCGGAAAAAATGCCGCTATATTATAACCAGTTCATGGGTCGATTTTGTGAAAACCTCGAAACCGTCTTCGGTTATCACGCCGAAATCTTCCAAACGGCAGCCCAGGACGCCGCCCAGATACACGCCGGGCTCCACGGTGACCACGTTGCCCGCCTCGAGCGGCGTCTGATTGCGCGGCGAAAGGTTGGGCAGCTCGTGGATATCGACCCCCACGCCATGACCCAAGCCGTGGCCCATCTTTCTGGCGAAGCCTTCGCGCGCAAGCACCTGCTCGGCCAGCTCATGCGCCTGCGCGCCCGTGATGCCCGGACGCAGCATGGCCTCGACCGCCTCGTTGGCGGCGCGCACGGCGGCGAACACCCGCCGCGCCTCGTCCGTGGCGCGGCCCATGCACACGGTGCGCGTCATATCGGAGCAGTAGCCGTTTTTGCGCGCGCCGAAATCGAGCACCACCATGTCGCCTTCTTCGAGGCGCTTGCCGCCCGGAATGCTGTGCGGCGCGACGCCGTTCGCCCCCGATGCCACGATCGATGAAAACGCCAGGTCCTCGGCGCCCATGCGGCGCATGGTCTCCTCCAGCTCGAGCTGCACCTCGCGCTCGGTCATGCCTATGCGCATGAAGCCCGCGATATGCTCGAACGCGGCGTCGGTAATCGCCTGGGCGGCGCGCATGGCGTCGATTTCGGCGGTGTCTTTCACCGCTCGCAGGCGTCGCACGAAATCGCCCGTCTCGCGCGGGGACTCGCCGGACGGGCCGCAGGCGCGGGCGGCGTCGAGCGCCGCCGTCAGCGAACGGTAAGCGGCAAGCGTCATGGAGTCCTCGATGGCGAGCGAACGGCAAACGGCGCGATCGGCAACCCAGGCCGCATGCGATCCGCCCGAAGCATCCACCTGCCACGGCGTGCCCTCGGCCGCATTGCAGGCGGCCTGGGCGTAACGCGAGTCGGTGTGCATGGCCGCTTCATCGGCCGTCACGAACAGCGTATGGGCAGGCTCGTCGTCGAACACGCCGTCGAAGCCCGTAAGCCATTTCACATTGGACAGATCGGTGCAGAAAAACGATTCGATGCCCGAATCGTCCATGGCCGCACGCATGCGGCGCAGACGGTTTTCCATAACGCGCTTCCTTTCTCGGTTTATCAGGCATGCGACCCTGCGGGCGGCATGAAAAAGCCGCGCACGGCTCATGGCCGAGCGCGGCGGACGACCCGCATCTAGGGCCGATAGATTCCGGCCTTCTTCAAGACGGCGGTCACTTCGGCGGCCACTTCGGCCGTGCTTTTACCCTGCACGTCGATATGGGCGCGGGCCACTTCGTCGTAGAGCGGCTTGCGCTCGCACCACAGCTTGTCGGTGTCGCAGCCGTGCGCCAGAAGCGGGCGCGTCCTCAAGCTGCGCACGCGCGCCAGCGAGCCTTCCTTGGAAGACTCCAACAGCACGGCGAAACCCTGCTCGGCAATAAGCTTGCGGTTGCGAGGAAGGGCCACGATCCCTTCGCCGCACGAAACGACCGCAGGGCCCATGGCGCTGCACTCCGCGAGCGCGACCGCCTCAAGGCGCCGCAGGCCTTTTTCACCGCGCTGCTTGAAGAGCTGGTTGGCGTCCTTGCCGTGCTTGCGATGCAGGTAGGCGTCCACGTCGATCGAAGCGACGCCCAAATCGCGCGCGAGCCGGCGCGCGACGGTGGTCTTTCCCACCCCCATGAAGCCGACGAGGAAGACGTTTTCGGTCAGGACGGCCATGACGCTCACCGCGCCATCGCGAGCCTGCGGCGATACGCCGTCACGGCATCGAGGATGTCGTCCATGGAATCGCCGCCGAACTTCTGCAGATAGGCATCGGCCAGCACGAATGCGGCTTCCGATTCGGCGACGACCGCCTTCGCGGGAATATCGCAGCACGAAAACGACGTGGGGACATAGGGCGCAGGCTGAAGCGCGGCCATGTCGAGGGACGCGACGTTGCAGCCGATGCGCTCGCCCGCCGCCACGCTGACGCGTGCCGTGAGCGGCATGCCGGTGGACAAGCCGCCTTCGATGCCTCCCGCCTTGTTGGCGGCGCGCGCAAGGCCTTCCCCCGGCGCTGCGACAGGCATGTCGTGAGCAGCCAGTCCGTCTTGAAGGGCGCGGCTTTCGGCGCCGAATTCGACACCCGTCACGCCGTCTATCGAAAACGCGGCGGCGGCGAGGCGTCCCGCAAGGCCCGCACCCGAACGCTGAAGCTCGCCGAGGCCCGGCACCAAGCCGAAAACGCCCAGGCGGAATTCGCCCGGAAGCGTGCGGCCCTGCACCTGGGCGCGGGCTATCTCTATTTCCATGGAAGCCGTGGTCTGCGGCGAAGGGCAGCGGCAGCTGGACGATTCGATATCGAGGACCGACGGAGGAACGGGGGCGTCGAACGGATTGGAACGCAGGCTCGCGTGGCCGATGCGCGTGACGCACGAAAGGATGTCCACGTCGAGCTCGGCCAGAAATTCGCGCACGATGCCCGAAGCCGCGACGCGCATGGCGTCGAGGCGCGCATCGCAGCGCGCGTCGATCGCGGACAGGTCGTCGATGCCGTATTTCTGGGAACCCGCCGCCTCGGCGCTTCCCGGGCAGGCGACGCTGCGCGGTGCGAAGCGTCCCTCCATACGCGCGGCATAGGCGCCGTTGGCAAGGGCAAGCAAGATAGGCGCGCCCGTGGTGCAGCCGTCTTTCAAGCCCGAAAGCACGGCGACGGACGGCGTTTCGTCGGTGCAGCCGTTCGCGCGGGCCCATCGCGCCACATCGACGTCGACGGCTCCTTCATGCACATGCAGGCCCGCAGGAACGCCTTTGACGATGGCGGCCAGCGTGGCGCTTTGCGGATCTCCGGCTATTTCGTAGTGCATCATGCTCCCAACGTGCTCGTATTTTTCGCACCGATTGTAGCATGCGGGAATCGCCGACGATTCCGTGCGCGAGAAGTTGCGCCTAACGTTCGGGATGAACGTCTTTCATGAACAGTTTCTCCACATGGCGCAGCATAAGGGTGTGTTTGAGGTCGGCCTCGACCAACGGCTTCACCATGACGACGCGCATGCCCATGGCGTGCGCCCCCCATACGTCGGTGATCAGCTGGTCGCCGATGCACAGCGTGGAGCGGCGGCGCGCCCCTATCTTTCTCATAGCCGCGAAATACGCGAACGGCAGCGGTTTGACCGCATGCGAGACGATCGGCAGGCCGAGGCGCTCGGCCCATTCATGGGCGCCGTGATGCCAATTGTTGGTGAGGATGCAGGGAGCGACGCCTGCTTCCTTCAAACGGTCGAGCCAGCCTTTGATATCGGCGGGAACCTCGTGGGTATCGCGCGTCAGAAGCGTGTTGTCCAAATCAAGGAAAACATGGGCAAACCCCGCCTCCTTGATGTCGGAGACGGGGTCGAGAGCAGTGACGCGCGTGAGGAATCGGTCAGGCTTGAAGAAGGGCATACGAATCCTTACAGATGCTCGGCGATGGCCTTCTGATGCTCTTCATAGGTTTTGCTGAACGCGTATTCGACCTGGTTGGCATCATTGGTCCAGAAGATGAAGTAGTAGTAATCGCTGTAGTCGGTCGACGGAGCGCACACGGCCTGCAGGCAATCGATGCTCGGCGAGCAGATCGGCGTGGGCGGCAGGCCCGGGTTGGCATAGGTGCTGTACGGCGTGTCCGCCTGCACCTCGGCGGCGCTGGGATCGTGGCCCACTTCGTAGGCCGTGGTGGCGTCGGACTGCAAAAAGCCGTTGGTCTCGGTGTTGCGCGAGCTCAGACGGTTGTAGAACACCTCGGCGACCTGCGAGCGGATTTCCTCGTCGCCGGTGGACTCCTTCTCGACGATCGAAGCCAGCGTCACGGCGTCGTAGACGCTCAAGCCGCGGCTTTCGGCGTAAGACCAATCAAGCGATGCGGTCTCGTTGCCGAACTGCGTGAGCATCATGCGGATGATCGAATCGGCCGTAGCATCGCTTCCCAAGTCGTAGGTCTTCGGGAAGAGGAAGCCTTCCAGCGAAACGCCGTCGGGGGCGCTTGCCAAGAACGAGAAGTCGGCGGCATAGGCCTTGGCATCGGAGGCGGCGGACGTGAAGTCGGCGGCGCTCACGCGGCCCTGCGTGGCCTTTTCGACCGCGGCGGCGATGTCGGAAAGCTTGTAGCCCTCGGGAATGGTGAGCGCGGTGGTGCCCAGATCGCCCGAAGCCACGGCTTTGATCACATCGTCGAGGGTCATGCCCGCGGCGAAATTGTACGTGCCGGCCTGGAACATGCCGTCCAGCTCGAGCGCCTTGGCGCGAGCCAGAAAATCGTCGGCATTCGGCACGACGCCTGCGGCCACGAGCGCGGCGGCCACATCGGCCGCCGAAGACCCTTCGGGAATCACGGCGCGCACGTCGGAGGACACGACCTGCTCGACGCCGATCGCTTCGGTGTCGGCCGAGCATCCTTTGGTCATATTGATCGCGACCGCAGCCAAACCGACCACCACGACGGCGGCAAGAACGATGGCCACCACGAAAGGCGCCTTGCTCTTGCGGGGACGGATGTGGGACGTGTCGTACGTCCTGAACTGACGCTCGCCCTGGGCATGAACCATGCGGGCTCGATGATTGGGGTGGGAGCTGTACGTAATCTGCTTACGAGGCATTGATGTTCCTTACCTGTTCGGGCGCAGGAAAGCTGCGCCGGCTCAAGACTCGCTACCGTTGCGGGCGTCGAGCCACGACTGCAAGAATAGGCTCGCAGCAATCATGTCTACTTTACCCCGCATGGCGCGCTCGTCCAAACCCTCTTCACGCAAAATGCGTTTCGCTTCGCGCGAGCTCATACGCTCGTCGGCGAAATGCAGCGGCAGCGCCCTGGCCTTGGCGATGCGCTCGGCTTTCTCCTTGACGGATGCCGCCTGCGGGCCCTCTTCGCCCGCAAGGGTGAACGGAAGACCGCAGACCAGGCATTCTATTTCCCAGTCCTCGACGATGCGACGGAATTCCGCACCGTCGGAGAGCACGTCTTTGGCAGGCAGAACCTTCAAGGGGGTGGCCACCCTGCCCTGCGCGTCGCTGACGGCGAGGCCGATGCGCACTTCGCCGATATCGAGCGCGAGCGTTCTCATGGGATTCCTCCGTTTCAAGAAGATGGGCCCGCGCAAACGCAGGCCCATCGGACACGTCATGTTTCAAGCAAAGACGAAAGCGTCCGGGCGAATAGTGCTCGAAAGCCGCCTTTATGCGCCGAGCTCCTTGCGAGCGGCGTCCAGAGCGGCGTCCATGCCGGATGCGTCCTTGCCGCCGGCCTGGGCCATGGTGGGCTTTCCGCCGCCGCCGCCCTTGATGTTGCCGGCGATCGACTTGATCAGCGCGCCGGCGTTGAAGCCTGCAGCCACCGCTTCGTCGGTGCCTGCCGCCATGATGACGGGCTTGTCGTCGTTGACGGTGCCGATCACGCAGGCGCCGGGCTTCGGCATACGGGAGCGCAGAATGTCCCACGCGTTGCGCAAAGCGCCGGAATCGAGGCCGTCGATGCGGGCGATGACCAGCGGGTATCCCACGTCGACCATAGCCTTGATGTGCTCGGCCACGTTGCCTTCGGCAGCTGCCTTCTTGGCGCGCTTCTGCTCGGCCTCCTGCTCCTTGATGGTGCGGATGTTGGCCGCGGTGCGCTCGGACACGTCGAACATCGGAACCTTCAGCTCGGCCGCGGCCTCTTTGAGCTCGTTTTCGATCTTGTTCATATACTCGAGGGCATCGAAGCTGGTGACGGCCTCGATACGGCGCAGGTTGGCGCCGACGCTGGACTCGGAGACGATCTTCACGAAGCCGATTTCAGCGGTGTTGGCCACATGGCAGCCGCCGCACAGCTCGCGAGAGAACTCGCCGGCCTCGACGACGCGCACGGTGTCGCCGTACTTCTCGCCGAACAGCGCGGTGACGCCCGACTCGCGAGCGGCGTCGAGCGAGGTCTCGTAGATCGCCATGGGGACGGCGCGCATGATGACCTCGTTGGCCACGCGCTCGACCTCGGCGATCTGCTCGGCCGTCATGCCTTCGAAATGCGTGAAGTCGAAGCGCAGGCGGTCGGGACCGACGTAGCTGCCGGCCTGCTTGACGTGCTCGCCGAGAACCTGGCGAAGCGCGGCATGCAGAAGATGCGTGCAGGTGTGGTTGCGGGTAATGCGCTTGCGGCGCAGCTCGTCGACGACGGCGCGCACGGTGTCGCCCACGCGCACGGCGCCTTCGGCGACCTTGACCGCATGGCAGACCAGGCCCTTCGCGGGAGCCTTGGTGTCGACGACCTCGAGCTTGACGCCCTCGGCCTCGATCGTGCCGGTGTCGCCCACTTCGCCGCCCATTTCGGCATAGAACGGAGTGAGGCTCAGGATGACTTCGCCCTCTTCGCCCTGCTGAAGCGCCTCGACGCGCTCGCCGTCTTTGACGATGGCCTTCACCTCGGCGGTGGCGGTCAGGCGGTCGTAACCCACGAAGCCGGTGGCGCCCAGCTCTTTGAGCAGATCGTCATGGATGCCGCCGTAGGTGCTCCAAGCGGCCTCGGCGTCGTCCTTGGTGGCGGCGCGGGCACGCTCGCGCTGCTCGTCCATGCACTTCTCGAAGCCCTCTTTGTCGACCGTGATGCCGGCGTCGGCGCAGATTTCCTCGGTGATTTCGACCGGGAAGCCGTAGGTGTCGTGCAGCGTGAAGGCGGTCTCGCCGTCGAGGACCGTGCCCTCGAGCTTCTCCAGCGCGTCGGCCAGATACGCCTGGCCCTGGCGCAGGGTGACGCCGAAGCGCTCTTCCTCGGAAAGGATGACGCGCTCGACGAGTTCGCGGTTGTCGACGATTTCGGGATACACGTGGCCCATGAGGCGCACGATGGCATCCACGTAGTTGGTCAGGAAGGCGCCTTCGATGCCGAGCTTGTGGCCGTGCATGACGGCGCGACGCAGCAGGCGGCGCAGCACGTAGCCGCGGCCTTCGTTGGAGGGCAGGATGCCGTCGGCGATCATGAAGGTGACGCTGCGGCTGTGGTCGGCCACGATGCGCAGGGACAGGTCGTCTGCGGCGTCGTTTTTATACTCTTTGCCGCTCAGGCGCTCGCCCACGCCGATGAGGTCGCGCATGACGTCGGTCTCGTAGTTGGACTGGACGCCCTGCATGATGGCGGCCATGCGCTCGAGGCCCATGCCCGTATCGATGTTTTTGGTGGGAAGCGGGGCCAAAGTGCCGTCTTCCTGGCCGTCGTACTGCGTGAATACGCAGTTCCAGAACTCGAGGAAGCGATCGCAGTCGCAGCCGGGAGCGCAGTCGGGGCTGCCGCAGCCGAAGTCGGGACCCTGGTCGAAATAGATCTCGGAGCAGGGGCCGCAGGGGCCGGTGGGGCCGGCGCGCCAGAAGTTGTCGTCCTCGCCCAAACGGGAGATGTGGTCCTCGGAAACGCCGAGGTTCTTCCAGATCTCGATCGTCTCATCGTCGTCTTCGAACACGGTGAAGTAGAGCTTTTCCTTGGGAAGCTCGAGGACCTCGGTGGCGAACTCGTAGGCCCAGGCGCACATCTCGTCCTTGAAGTACTTGCCGAAGCTGAAGTTGCCCAGCATTTCGAAGAAGCTCAGATGACGGCCCGTGGTGCCGATGATGTCGATGTCGTTGGTGCGCACGCACTTCTGCACGGTGGTCGAGCCGATGTAGGCCGGGTCGAACTCCTTGACATGCAGGAAGTAGGGCTTGAACTGCACCATGCCGGCGCTGGTGAGCAGAAGGCTCGGGTCGTCGGGAATCAGCGACGAGGACGGCATGCGCTTGCAGCCCTTTTCTTCGAAGAACTGAAGATACTTCTCGCGGATTTCCGCAGTGGTCATGTACTTCATCTAGCGGTTCTCACTCTCGTTTTCATGTATCGGCGCCGATGCGCCGCTTTTCTTGAACAGCGAAATAATAGCCAAAATGCAGGCCGCGCGCGAACGGCAGCGGCCTGCATTCCCCTCAATTTACGGATTATTCGGAAATAATGCGCAGCGCGGCCGAAAAATCGGTCCGTGAAAGGCGCGGACGCCTTAGCGCTTTTCGTCTTCGCGCTTATCCGAAGGGCCCGAAGAAAGTCCGTCCTCGCCGCGCAAGCGGGCGACGATCGACGACGGAGCGAAGCGCGAGGACGATTTCGGACGGGCGGGCGCGACGGCGTCGGCTACGGCGTCGGGCAGGCTTTCATCGGAAGCAAGGCGCGTGGGCGTTCCTTTGAAGAACACGCCGTCCTCGGAAACCACCTGGCGGCCCGTGCGTTTCTCGTAGTAGAAGACGAACACCGACTTGGCGATGGCGGCGAACGGAATGGAGAGCAGCATGCCCACCACGCTGCCTATCAGGCCCGCCATGGCGCCGCCCACCGCGCTGCCCACGAACAAGGCCACGATGACGAGCGCCGGATGCACATCCACCGAATCGGACATGATTTTCGGCGAGATGAACGTGTAGACGAACTGCTGCACGAAAATGGTGAGCACGAGCGCCAGCACAGCCGCCCAAGGACTCACGAACAGGCCGACCACCGCGGCTGCCGCGCCGCCGATCCACGGACCGACCACCGGAATGATATTCATAACGCCCGTGATCAGGCCGAGCGCCGCGGCATTGGGAATGCCGATGGCCCAGAAGCCTGCGCCGCACACCAGGCCGATCAGGAAGCACTGGATGAGCGTCGCCTTGATGTAGCCTCCCATCACGCGCGTGAACGTGAGATGCAGCATCTCCGCTTCCTGCGCGCGGCTTTCGGGAACGAGACGCTTCGCCTCGCGACCGATCGCGGGAAGCTCCATGAGAATCCAGAACGCCACGACCAGCGCGAAGCCGATCACCATGGCCGAGTTGACGACGCCCGTGCCGAAGCCGAGAACGCCGTCGGCCGAAAGGCGCGCCGTGGCCGAGGCCCACGACGTGAGCGCCTCGGCGGCCGAATTGAGCCAATCGCGCACCGACTCGTTCTGCAGAACGGCGGCATACTGCTCATAGAGGCGATTCACCCAGTCGATCACGCCCTGCACGTAGCCGGGAAGGCCTGCAAGCATATCGGAGAACTGCTCGGCTATGCCCGATGCGGGCGAGAACATGACGCCCAGAAGGATGCCGAGCACCACAGCCGTTCCCGCATAGGAAAGAGCGGTTCCGAAGACGCGCGGAACGCCGAGGCTCTCGAGCTTGCCTACGGGGCCGCGCAGGCACAAGACGATGACCATCGTCCACGCAAGAATGGCCACGGGCATGGCGAGCACATCGAGCACGAAGCCCAGGATGTAGAGCACCACGGCCGCGCCGACGAGCATCCACACCTGATAAAAATGACGGCGCGCATCGTCGGTACGGTGCGCGCCTGCGTCTTTCGCTTGGGAATCGCGATTCTCCTGCAAGGGATTAATCCTCCTTGGAAGCGTACGTGAAGTAGTTTTCGCCGGAATCGTCGGAAGCCTCGGGGGCTTCGGGGCCGACATGCTTGACGGCGGCGCCGGAAGCGACGTCGTCCTGAGAACCTGCGGCGATCGACGACGCCTTGGAGGCTTCGGCGGAAGCCGCAAGCGAAGCGGATTCGTCGGAAGCCTTGCGGGCCGCGAAGGCGTCGCGCAGTTTTTCCGTAGCGCTTTCGACCAGCTTGAGCGGCGTGTTCGCCACGGTATCGACGGCGCTGGCGGCGCTTGCCGTGGTTTCGGCGATCTTATCGACGTTTTCGAGAATGCCGTCGAGACGCATGATTTCGAGATTCGCCGCATCGACGGCCAACGAAACGCGCTCGACGAGCGGATCGACCTTGTCGACGGCGGGCTTGATGCTGTCGGTTATCTCCTGAACGTCTTTGAGAATGGGGGTGATCTGCGCCTCCATGGTTTCGACCGTGGCGCGGGTGCGACGAAGGAACTGAACGGCCTCCACCAAGAACCAGATCAGAACCGCGCCCACGCCGATGAAGACGAGCGGAAGCACGACCTCGGAAATGATTGACGTATCCATAATCCATCTCCCTTGATATATCGGGGCTTGCCGAACCTGAAGTGTATCACTGATCGCGACGGGCCCGATCGCGGCGGACCGCTTCTACACGATAGTGTTCCCAACCGTTTTCGCTGGAATGATAAAAACAGCCGCGCTCGAGGCCTTCGGGCAGATAACGCTGGTCGACCCAGTGCCCGGGGTAATCGTGCGGGTAGCGGTACCGCCCGTAGTCTTCGGAGCCCGGGCGATGCCTGTCGCGAAGATAGCTGGGCACGTCGCGGCGCGGGCCGCGGCGCACCTCGGCCAAGGCGGCGTCGATGCCTGCTTCGGCGGCATTGCTCTTGGGGGCGAGCGCCATATAGGTGACCGCCTGGGCCAGATTGATACGGCATTCGGGCAGGCCTATCACCTCGACCGCGCGAAACGCCGCTTC
>USLD01000017.1 GCA_900555495.1 uncultured Slackia sp.
CCCGGCACGGGGATTTTCAATCCCCTGCTCTACCAACTGAGCTACCTGACCAGTTGCGCTAGCGCGAGTACATATATTACCGATGACGTTCTCATTTTGCAAGAAGATTTTCTTATTTTTTCCGCCCGTCATTTCGAGTGGTCGGCCCTGCATTCGCCAGCACCGTGAAGATCTTAATGAACATAATTTGCTATACAGAGTAAAGAAGGCCCTTCATCAGGACCTTCTTTCACGCTATAAGAGTTTTCAGGCTATTTCATAGCACAGCCGGCACCGAAAAGCAGATCGCGCTCATCGGCAGGAAGCGCCGAACGAGCCTGATCGCGCAGATTATTCACGCCGATAAAGAACTGGCGCATCATGACCACCATGAGATAGCGGCCCTTGGGGGTCAAGGTAATCTGCTCAGCGTCGTCGATGGCGAACGCACCGACCGACTTCATGAAGCCGTATTCGACGGGCAAGCCCGCCGCCACGCTGCAGCCGAAATCGCGCTTCCACTGCTTTTTATCGAGGCGAAGGCCGAACAGCTGCATCATGAAGCGGTAGCGCATGCGATCGCGCAAGCTGAACGTGGTCTTCCCCATCAGAGACATGCGGCCGCTCTCGATCGCCTCGTTGTACTCGCGAACGCTGAAAGTGTTCACGTACTGCGTGGCGCCCAAATACGTCATGCCGCCCGAGCCGATGGCGGGATATTCCTCGTAATCGACGATGTACTCATCGATCATCTGGTCGGTTCCGTCGCCCGACCCGTCGGAATCGGCCTTGTTGAACGTCCATGCCGAACCGTGCGTGAAGGCGGGGTTGTCGCCGCCTGCGAGCGTTTCGCAGATGATCTCGTAGAAACGCTGCTCGCGGTTGTAATCGACCTTGCCCACGGTGGCCGCCAACGACTTCTCGACCGACGGAGACGCCATAAGCGGGTAGAACGTGGTCTGGCTGGTGCCGCTCTCCAAAACCATCTCGAGGTCGCGCCTGAGAATTTCTTCCGTCTGCGCGGGGAAGTTGAAGATCATGTCCACGTTAAGCGACTTGAAATACGGGGCGGCTACCTTGATGGATTCGAGGATCGTCTTGCCGCTGCCGTATTTGTCGTACCTGTCCATCTGTTTGAGCAAGCCGTCGTCAAAGCTCTGTACGCCGACGCTCATGCGGTCGACGCGGCCCTGGAGCTTTTCCAGATACGACGGAATCAGGTGGTTCGGGTTGGTCTCGCACGAAACCTCCTTGATGGAGAATTCGCTTTTCGCCAAATCGATCGTCGCGCACAGCTCATCGAGCATGATCGTGGGCGTGCCGCCGCCGATGTAGAGCGAATCGAAATCATAACCGAGCTCTTTGACCATCATCATTTCGCGGCGCAAGTTCTCGAAATAAGGAACCGCGCGCTCTTCCGAGAACGGAAACCTATTGAACGAGCAATACGGGCACAGGCGCTCGCAAAATGGGATGTGGATATAGAGCATGTAGGGCTGACCCGGCGTGGGCCCGGGAATGCGGGCATCATCGCAGGGTTCGATATTCATGAAGCGCGATGCGCAGATGCGCACCGCGCGCGTAAGCATTCGTTCGCTGAGCATACCGTCCTAACCCTCGAGAGCGCGCAAAGCGATGTCGAAACGCATCTGCTTGCCTTCGAAATTAATTTTGTCGCAGGCCTCGTAAGCGCGCTCGCGCGCCTCTTCGAACGTGTCGGCCAGGGCCACGACGTTCAGCACGCGGCCGCCGTTTGTGACAAGCTCTTCGTCGGCGTTGAACGCGGTGCCCGCATGGAACACGGTGACGTCTTCGAGACTTTCGGCCTCTTCGATGCCCAGGATGACCTTGCCCTTCTCGTAGGAACCAGGGTATCCCTCGCTGGCCAGCACGACGCATACGGCGCATTTGCTGCTCCACTGCAGGTCGATATCGCCCAGACGGCTATCGGCCACGGCAGAGAACACCTCGAGGGCGTCGCTTTCCATGCGCGGCATGATGACCTGCGTCTCGGGATCGCCGAAACGGGCGTTGAACTCGAGAAGCTTGGGTCCTTCGGCGGTCAGCATGAAGCCTCCGTAGAGCACGCCCTGATACGGCGTCTCGAAGTCTTCGGCCGTCGCAGCGGCCGCCTGCTGCATGATTTGCTGCATGCGCTCTTCGAGCTCGGGAGTGACGCACGGAACGGGAGAATACACGCCCATGCCGCCCGTGTTGGGGCCGCGGTCGCCGTCGTAGGCGCGCTTGTGATCCTGCGCGCACGGCATGCACAGGGCCTTGCCGCCGGCGAGAAACGCCAGCATGCTGCACTCGGGGCCTTCGAGCATTTCTTCGATGACCACGATGCTGCCCGCTTCGCCGAAATCGCCCGCGAAGCAATCACGCACGGCCTCTTCGGCGTCTTCCATGCAGTCGGCCACGATAACGCCCTTGCCCGCAGCCAGGCCGTCGGCCTTGACCACGATGGGAGCGCCCACTTCGTGCAGATAATCCATGGCCTCCTGCTCGGAGGTGCATTTCTTGTAGCGAGCCGTGGGAAGGTCATGGGCGATCATGAATTCCTTCGAGAAGCTCTTGCTGCCTTCGAGCTGCGCGCCCTGCGCGTCGGGACCGAACACGGCGATTCCCGCTTCTCGGACCTTCTCGGCAACGCCTTTCACCAGCGGAGCCTCGGGGCCGACAACCACCAGGTCGATGGCGTGGTCGCGCGAAAAACCGATGACGGCTTCGGCATCCTCCGCGTCGAGAGGAACGTTTTTCGCAATGGCCGCCGTGCCGCCGTTGCCCGGGGCGACATACAGCTCGCCGACACGAGGAGATTTTGCAATAGCCCACGTCAAAGCATGTTCGCGGCCGCCGCCGCCCAACACTAGTACGTTCACGTCGAGCTCATCCTTTCAATACGATCGCAAGGCCTTCCTTGCGAACCTTCAATCCGCGCCTGATGCGGAATTTCTTTTTATCGTCGAGAACCCGGAGGCTATGCCCCCGGGTTCCTCATACCTGTTCTGCCGCAACGTAGCCATCAAGCTCGTCGCGATTGCATTGTCGTAATGATGCTACCAGCCACGCATGAAGGTCTGGTTGCGGTCGGGGCCGACCGAGATGATCGAAGCCTTCACGCCGCTCAGACGCTCGATTTCGGCCACGTAATCCTTCGCGGCCTGCGGGAGTTCATCGAAGCTCTTCGCGCTGGTGATGTCCTGACCCTTCCAGCCAGGCATGGTCTTGTAAATCGGCTTGGCATGGAACAGAACGCTCTGCTGCATGGGGAAGTAGTCGTAACGCTTACCGTCACACTCGTAGGCGACGCAGATCTTCAGCTCGTCGAACGCGGAAAGCACATCGAGCTTGGTCAGCGCGATGTCGGTAAGGCCGTTGACCTCGGCTGCGTAACGCGCGATCACGGCGTCGAACCAGCCGCAACGACGCTTGCGCCCGGTAGTCACGCCGTATTCGTGGCCCTCGGCGCACAGGATATCGCCGTCGATGGCGTCCTGGCCCTCGCCGCCGTTTTCGGGATACAGCAGCTCGGTGGGGAAGGGACCGGCGCCGACGCGCGTGACATAGGCCTTCTGAATGCCGAGTACGCGATCGATGGCCGTAGGCCCGACGCCGGAACCGGTGGCTGCGCCGCCGGCGCAGCAGGAAGAGCTGGTCACGAACGGATAGGTGCCGTGGTCGATGTCGAGCAGGGTACCCTGCGCGCCCTCGAACAGAATCTGTTTGCCGTCGCGCAGCGCATCGTTGAGCAGCTGGGCGGTTTCGGCCATATGAGGACGGATGACCTCGGCGTACGGCAGGTACGCGTCGCAGATCTCGTCGACCGTGAACGTGCGCTTGCCGTAGACCTTCTCGAGAATGGCGTTCTTGACCTCGAGGGCGGCTTCGACCTTCATACGGAACACGTGCTCGTCGAGCAGGTCCTGGATGCGAATGCCGCTGCGGGCGGCTTTATCCTGATAGCACGGGCCGATTCCACGATTCGTGGTGCCGATTTCGTTTTTGCCCAAACGGAATTCGGACGCCTTATCGAGCTCGATGTGATACGGCATGATGACATGAGCGTCGCAGGAAATCTTCAGACGCTCGCAGCTCAAGCCCTCGCCTTCGAGCATCTTCATTTCTTCGACAAGCACCTGAGGATTCACCACGACGCCGTTGCCGATCACAGGCACTGCGTCTTCATACATGATGCCCGAGGGAATCAGGTGAAGGGCGAGTTTCTTGTCGCCGTGGATAACGGTATGGCCGGCATTGTTGCCGCCCTGATAGCGCACCACGTAGTCGAAATCACGGGCGATAAGGTCGGTTACCTTGCCCTTGCCTTCGTCGCCCCACTGGGCGCCGACCAAAACCACGTTCGGCATGTTCGTCCTTTCGATTGACATCCCTGAATAGGAAAAATGCGTTAGACAACCTTTAGATTATAGCGCTACCGTCGTGCACTCGCCGGCGTATCGCCTGACGGTCTCGAGAATCTCCTTATGACAGGTAAAAAACACCACCTGCCGCGTCTTCGCGAGCTGAGCGAGGGCCTTCACAGCACCGATGCGGCGCTCGTCGTCGAAATTGACCAGGATGTCGTCGGCGAGTACCGGCAGCCCCGCACCCACATCGCTCGCGCGCTCGAGCAGGGCGATGCGCAGCGCAAGATAGAGCTGCTGGCAGGTGCCGGTCGACAGAAACCGCGGTTCGAAACGCTTGTGCACGGCATCCACCGCGATGATCGCGCCGTTCTCATCCGTTCGGACCTGCGTCCAAGCACCATTCGTCATAAGCGACAACAGTTCGGATGCGCGGCGATACACCTCAGGAACGCTCTCGCTTTTCCACTCATCCAATGCCTTCTGCAGCGCGCGTCGGGCCAGCAAAAGCTCGGCCAACGCCTCGGCCGATTCGCCCTTGCGCGTCACGATCTGCGCCTGACGGGTCTTCAGGATGTCGAATTCGTTGGAAAGCGACCCTTCTCGCAGCATGTTCTTAAGCTCGCCGAGGCGGGCATCGGATCGGCGCATCTCTTCGACCGCCTCGCGGCGACGTTCCTTCAGCAAGTCTTCCTTCTGATCGAAGGCGTCCGCGCCCTGGGACGTCTCGAGACCGCAACGCGCGAACAACTCGTCCCTCGATGCGCACGCGCGCCGCAGCGATTCGAGAGAGTTGGCTCGGGTGCGCGCAACCTCGTCGCGTGCGGATCGGCGAACCTGCGAACGGCGGCGGCATTCGCATGACGCCGCGACAATCTTCTGCGCCTGGGAAAGCGAGCCCTGCGCCGCCTGAAGCCCCGCCGACGCCAGCTCCTCCTCTATGCGAAGACGAAGCATGAGCTCTTCCTCCTCGCATGCTTCGAGAATCGCACGAGCCCGATTCATGGCCTGATGCGCAGCATCGCCGCGGGCCGAATCAGGCGCCGTGCGCGACATACGAAGCGTCCAAACCGCACAGACAGCCGCCATCACGGCCACGACGCCCGATGCGATGACTCCCGTCATCTCGCCCGACCAGGCGAAATAGAGCAGCGCCGCGACCGCCGCAACGGCCGAGGCTCCGAAAATCGCCGGCACGGCCCGCGACGCGGAAACACCCGGCTCATCCGAAGCCTCCTGGGCTTCGGCGCGCGCCGCAGCGAATGCGTCGCGGGCGGCATCGATGCGATGCGCCAGACGAGCCGATTCATCGACCAGGCGCTCCACCACGGCCGCAGCGGCGGCTTCCGCCTGCTCATCGGCGAATAGCGCAGCCTCTTCGCCCCCTTCGAGCGTTGCGAGCCTGTCGTCGCATTCCCGCACGCGACGGCGCTCTTCGTCTGCCGCGCGATCGAGGCGGACAGCTTCGGCCTTCGACGACGCCACCTTCTCGATCGATTCGTTAAGAACCGCCACCTCGTCGGCGCGGCGTTCCTTATCGGCCATAAGGGCCGTGTATTCACGGTATTCGGCCTTCAAGGCGTCGGAGCGTTCGCGCGCCGCCGCAAGACCCTGCTTGCATTCGTCCTCTTCGATGCCCAGATGCACGAAAGATTCCGTCGCCGAGGCGGCACGGCTCGTGTACGCCGCTATCCTTTTCTCCACGTCGACCAGCGCCGTCGCGGGCGAAACGGCTGTTCCCGACCCTGCGGTCAGAAGCTTCGCCGCCATATCGGCGGCGCCTTCGAGACTACGCAGCTCATCGCTGGTCAGCGCGAACATCGTATCGAAGGTGTCCTTGTCGAGCGTCGCCAGCAACTCGGCCGCTTCGGCAGGTTCGAACGCGGGACCGTCGACGTTTCTCACGCGCGATATTTCGTAGATAGAGCCATCATCGGCACCGGAAAAGAACAGCGTTCCCGAGCGGCGGGCGATGCTGGGCTTGTAAACGTTTTTGCGGCCGCGAGCCTCATCCCAGCCGAACAGAACGCCGCCGATAAACGCATTCAACGTGGTTTTGCCGGCCTCGTTCGGCCCATACACCACATTAAGGCCTGGCGAGAACGGTCCGACCGTCGTATCGAAAAATCGTCCGAACGCCGCGATGTGCAGGCGCTGGAGATACATCTTCGGCGCATTCATCGCGAACGTCCTTCCTCGAGCAGCGAAAGCGCCGTGTCCTCGGCGCGGGTGGCGATTTCATCCAAATGAGAAGCAACGCGGCGCGGCACCGTCAGACCGCGGGCGGCGAATTCGCCCTGCAGGTAGGAGAGAAGAGCCGCATCGTCGGCGTCAGAGGCGAAACAACGCAGCAACGTTCCTTCGAAGGTGCTCGAAGCGGCTATCTTTTCCTTGTCGCGCAGCGGCGTGGTCTCGCAGACCAGCGCGTCGCAGTAAAACGACGGATAGCTCTCGTTGAGTTCTGTGCGCAACGTCTCGAGCGCGACGGGGTCGGAAAGCATCTTGTGCAGGGGCGTGGCTCCCTCCAACACGATGCGCACGACCATCTCCTCGCACGAGCCGCCGGCATTTTCGGCGAACGCCGCGCGCACGCAGGCAGCAACGACCGCGTCCGAGCCCGCGCACTCCGACACGTCGACGCGAACACGGCCCCATTCCACCTGGGATGTCGCAATGAATTCGACCTTGTTCGGCTCGCCCTTGGCAAGCGTCACCTTCAAACAGCCGCGCGGACCGGTCTCTTTGATATCGCGCCCTTGGATGCAACCGCAAAACGCAATACGGGGGTCATGGGCGGGCGTCAGGTAGCTCTTATGGATGTGGCCGAGGGCCCAATAATCCATATCGGCCGCAAGCAGCTCTTTTTCGGAAGTCGGAGCCTTATAGGGGTCCATCCACAGGCCCGAATGCAGCATGCCGATGCAAAACGGCGCCTCGACGCCGCAGGCGTGCTCGGCGGCGGCGCGGGTCATGCCATCGGCGATATCGGCGCCCTTCTCCATGTTCGAGAACCCACGCGCGGCGATGAGTGCGCAAGGACGGCCGTCCTTTTCGAACACCGAAAAGGACGGAGCATCGGAAGGCAGCAGGCGCGCGTTTGAAGGAAGGTCGTCGACGACGGCGTGCCAGGTCGAAAACGGATCATGGTTGCCGGCGATGATGTAAACAGGGATTTTTCTCGACTCAAGGCGTTTCAGCCCCGCAAGAAATCGGCGGTAATGGGCATAGCTCGGCTTGTCGGTGTCGAACACGTCTCCCGCAAGCAACAGAAAATCGACTTGCTCGTCGATGCACGCTTGAATCACTTCATCGTAGGCGTCGGGAATCGCCGTGGCGAGGCGGTCGGCCCAAACAGGGGAAAGAGCCCGCAGGCCCCTGAAGGGCGCACCCAGATGGATATCGCCCGAATGAATGAATGTCACACGCTCTTGCATGCTTCGAGTCTAACGCAGAAGAGCCCGCCGAGGTTGCGCGCTTCGATTGGTGGCGAAAACCTCAAGTCGGGTGCGGGCTCTTTCACGCAAAGCGAACGATCCCTAGATCTGCGATGCGTCGATGTAATTACCGAACTTGGTGTATTCAGGATTGAACGACAGCGTGATGTCCCTCGTGGCGCCGTTACGATGCTTCGCCACGATCAACTCGGCCGTGCCCCATTCGGGACGGCCCTCCTGCTCGCCCTCCATCTCGTCCATGCTTCGATCGATGAACATGACGATGTCGGCGTCCTGCTCGATCGAGCCCGATTCGCGCAAGTCGGACAGCATCGGGCGCTTCGTGCCGCGCATCTCGACGGCGCGGGAAAGCTGCGAAAGCGCCAGCAGAGGCATGTTGAGCTCTTTCGCAAGCACCTTCAGACCTCGAGAAATCTCGGCGACCTCGACCGCACGATTGCCGTCTCGGCGGTTCGAAGGAGGCTGCATCAGCTGCAGGTAGTCGACGATGATCAATCCCTTTTCCTTATCGCGCAGCTGACGGCGGGCCTTGGCGCGCATCTCGAGCAGCGACAAACCAGGGGTGTCGTCGATGTACAACTCGAGGCCCGAAAGCGTGGCTGCGGCGTTCATGATGGCGCTCCAGTCGCCTTCGCTGAGCTTACCCTGACGCAACTGGCCCAGGTTCACGCGAGCCTCGGCGCACAGAATACGCTGGACGAGCTGGTTGGCGCCCATCTCGAGACTGAACAGGGCAACAGCGGCGCCCGACTTGGCCGCATTGGTAGCCAGATTCAACGCGAACGAAGTTTTGCCGACGCCGGGACGAGCGGCAAGAATAAGCAGGTCGCCGCCGCGCAGGCCCCAGAACAGCTTATCCACGTCGGTAAAGCCGGTCGGCACGCCTGCCATATGGTTCTGATTGTTCACCAGGTCGTCGATTTCGTCGAAGGCCTGCGTCAAAAGGTCGGTGATATTCTGGAACGAAGACGACACGCGCTTCTGCGTGACGTTGAAGAGCATCTTCTCGGCCTCTTCGATGACCTCGTTCGTATCGTCGGGAGCGTCGTAAGCAAGAGCGTTGATGTTCGTGGAGGCATACACCAGGTCGCGCAAGACGCTCGTACGCTTGACGATTTCCGTGTGGCTCTTCCAATTCGTCAGAGCCAGGGTGTTGTTCGCAAGCTCCACCAAGTAAGGCTTTCCGCCCACCGCCTCGAGCTGGCCTTCGGCAGCCAGACGCTCGGCCAATGAAATCTGGTCGATGGGGATATGCCTCGTATTCAACTCGAGCATACCTTCGAAAATACGCTGGTGGGCAGGGCGGAAGAAGTTTTCCGGCCTGAGCTTGGTGGCGATATCGTCGACGGCCTCGGGATTGAGCATGCATGCCGCAAGCACCGATTTTTCGGCCTCGATATTGTGGGGAAGGGTGCGACCCGTCGTCGATTGAAGAACCGGGGGATTAGCACTGGTATTGTCGGCCATAATCGCATGCTCCGTCATACTCGTCAGAAATTATTCGAACATCCATCTTAATGTATCGACCCGATCTTCGGCGGCGTTGCGCAAATCGGACAAAAAAGAGCGTCCAAATGAAAAAAAATGCCCCGCAAGTGCGGGGCATTTCATAAGCATGAGAAGTGCTATTCAGCAGCTTCCTCGGTAGCCTCGACAGCCTCTTCGGCGGTCTCGACTTCCTCAGCGGCCTCTTCGGCCATGGCCTCGCCGACGACGAGGTTGAGGTCGACCTTGATGTCGCGGTAGATGGACAGAGCCACGACATGCTCGCCAGCGGTCTTGATGGCCTTCTTGAGCTCAAGACGCTTGCGGTCGATTTCGATGCCCAGCTCGGCCTTGACGGCATCGGCGATCATGGCGGCGGTCACGGAGCCGAAGAGGACGCCCTCTTCGCCGACCTTGACCTCGACCAGGACCTTCTTGCCCTCGAGGGAAGCCTTGAGAGCGTTGGCATCGGCGATGCGCTGCTCTTCGCGCTTGGCGATGTTGTCCTTGCGCTGCTCCAGCTGCTTCAGGTTGCCCTTGGTAGCAAGGACAGCCATCTTCTGGGGACCAAGGTAGTTGTTGAAGAAGCCGCGGGCGACCTCGACGACGTCGCCTTCGCCACCCTTGCCCTTCAACTCGGTAAGCAGGATAACCTTCATGGAAACCTCCTAGCGGTTGCGACGATCGCCGCGGCCGCTGACAGCAGGCACCGTGTAGGGCATGAGAGCCATCTCACGAGCATTCTTGATAGCGGTGGCGATATCGCGCTGGTGCTGGACGCAAGCGCCCGTCACACGACGGGGCTTGATCTTGCCACGATCGGTCATGTATTTGCGCAGCATAGCCGTGTCTTTGTAATCGACGTACTGCGTGTCCTCTTTGCAGAACTGGCAGTACTTGCGGCGCGGCTGCTTGGTGTATTCAGCCATGATTTCCTCTTTCAAATCCTTTTAAGATACTGGTTTCGGTGGTTCGCAGATCTAGAAGGGGATATCCTCGTCGTAAACGGAGGTATCCACCACAGGAGCCGCGGGCATCGCCGCAGGGGCGTATGCCGGAGCGGACATGCGCGGCATGCCGGCGTTGCCGCCGCCATCGCGCGAAGTCATGAGCTCGATCTCGTCGACGATGACTTCGATCTTGCTACGCTTCTGGCCGTCGCGCTCCCATTGGGACCAACGAAGCTTTCCTTCGATGGCAACCTTCGAACCCTTGCTCAGGAAGCGAGAGACGCTTTCGGCGCGAGCTCCGAACATCGTGCAGTCGATGAAGTTCGGGTAATCCTCCCATTCGCCCGTCTGCTGGTTCTTGCGACGGTCGTTGACCGCCACGCCGAAGCCGAGAACCGGAAAACCGTTCGCGGTCTGACGCAGCTCGGGGTCGCGCGTGAGGTTGCCCGATATGACCACTTTGTTGATGCTCATTGCTCTTCCTCATTCCTTACAGCAACGAGGGCGTTCGCCCTCAATCCGATAGCTCGATCGCAATTAGTCGCGATCCTCGCGATGGACGATCTTGTGGCGGACCACCGCGTCGGTGATGCGCAGCACTCGATCCAGCTCCGCGATGTTAGCGGGATTTGCGTGGAAATCGATCAGGGTGTACTCACCCTCGGTCAGGCCCTCGACCTCGAATGCAAGCTTGCGCTTGCCCCAGTCCTCGACGTTGTCGACCTTACCCTCGCCCTCGGCGATGGTGGTCTCGATACGCTTCATGACTGCCAAACGGGTTTCGTCGTCGATCGTAGGCGCGACAAAGAACAACAATTCATAAGCCTTCATTATGTCACCTCCTCTGGACTTACGGCCCCGGGACGCATGAAGGCATCTGCCCGGGACAGGAAACCTGGCTATAGTACCAGCAAGACGGACCCGATGCAAATATAAAATCCCACGTCGGCACGCACATCACAACTTGTCCATGAGCATAGCCCTGCAACCCGGCGCGCTTTTCGCGGATTCTTAGTCGTCACCCGGCCGCGAAGCATCCGATGCACGGCCGATTTCGGGTTTCCCTATGCACGAGCGCATGCGGGCGGGAAAACGCGGCGGGCGTCTCTTATACTTCGAGACGAACGAAAGTCGCGGCACCACGAGAGCCGCATGGAAAAAGGAGTTGTCATGGCGGATAGGAATGTCGAAAGCGACGCAATCGGAGTTCCCCAGCTCGACGAAACCCTCGAGGTCCTGCTGCTGCAGACGATCGAAGAGGCCCAGCAGCGCATGGACGACGGCGAGGACGTCGTTCCCTTCACCGCGTTGCTGGTAGGCGAATCGGTCTTCGAGGAAACCCACACCGGCACGACCGACGAGTGCTTCGAGTCTGCCCAGAGCACCATCGAGGGCGCCGAGGGCGCTCGTGCGTACGCGTTCTGCTACGACGGCTACGTCGAGACCGACGACGGCGACAAGGACGCCATCATCGCCGAGGGCGGCATGGCGGGCGAGACCGCGGGCGTTGCCGTAGGCCTGCTCTATACCGAGGGCGAAGACGGCATCGAGTTCGAGGAGGAAGTCTGCTACATCGCGGAGGCCCCGAACTTCCTCGCCGGCAAAGAGCCCGTCTCCGACATCATCGAAGACGACGAGGAATAAACTCCATTCCCGCCATTCCAAAGCCCGCCCTCCGGCGGGCTTTTTTCTTCAGGGCGAAAACTGCCGTGCGGGCAGTCTCGAAAAAAACGCGAACGATCGCAACGTTTTGCATGCCTCACGCATGTTAGGGGAAAGACCGAAAGGAAGGAGCGCGATGAAGCCGCCACGCCTACGCAGCGAAATCTTCATGACGCAGGCCATGGACGCCTGGGCCGACACCGTGTATCGCATCGCCCTTTCCCACATGCGCTCGGTGCCCGACGCCGAAGACGTCACGCAGGACGTCTTCGTGAAGCTCCTGAAAAGCACGACGGCTTTCGAAGACGAAGACCATCTCAAAGCATGGCTTATCTCCGTAACGCTCAACCGATGCCGCGAGGTGCAGCGCTTGGCGGAACGACGAAAAACCGTTCCGTCGGAGAAGGTTCCCGACGAACGAGCAGCCCCCGCAGCCGACGAGAGAATCCTCTCGCGCGCAAGTTCGGTCTGGAAAGCGCTTGGGGCCCTTCCGCCCGATATGAGATCGGCCCTGCATTTGCGCTACGTAGAGGGCTATTCGGCGGAAGAAATCGCGGAGATGACGCGACATCGCCCCTCGACCGTACGATCGTGGCTCTTCAGGGGCCGCAAAAAGATGAGACTCGCCCTCGAAGGAAAGGACGACCTATGAGCACCGGCCCCATGAACGACTACCGAAACGCAATGGAGGAAACGAGGCTTTCGCCCGAACAGAGGAAACGCCTCGAAAACGCCGTCTCCCAGGCGCGAGCGCGCGAAGAGGCCGGCGCCATCGCGCGCCCTGCGCCTCGCGTGGTTACGCGGCGCGCGTTCGCAATCGGTGCGGCGGCGGCCTTCGCCGGGCTTGCCGGCTTCGGGGCGCTGAATGCGATCGTCGGCGCGGCGCAAAGCCCCGTCAACTCGTTCGGTCTTAAAGCCTACGCCCTCGATGACCCGGCTCGCCCGAGCGGATACACCGAAGTCCTGACGAAAAACGTGCTCACGCGCAATGTAGGCGGGTACTTCGGCGCATGGGAAGACGAGGAAGGCAACGTCGTCGAAGGTACGCTCGGCTATGCGTTCAGATTCGATCTGGAATGCATCGGCGAAAACGTGGCATCGTATTCCTACCGCATCGAAGGAGACCAGGCGTATTTCGGCCTCACAGGAGCCGAAGGCAGCGTTTCCGAAGAGTTCTTCCCTGACGGGTCTTTCTACGTGAAGAAATACGAGTGCTCGGATTCGCTTTTCGTGACGAAAGAGAACCAGGAGGAATTGGGGGTCGACAAGCACCATGTGCCCCTTATCGTTTTGGCGCTGCCTATGGATGAGGAGTTCCAGGCCGCATACGACCTTGCCTGCAGCCTTGAGCACACCGATGCCAGCGAATACGACATCCTCGAGTCGGGCAGCACGTTCGACCGCTTCGTAGAAATCAACGCCTCGCGGAAAATCTCCGAGAGCGCGATCCATGTGACGGCCGCCTATGATGACGGCACGTCCGAAACGAAGACGTATCGAATCGCGCCAGTCGAAGATTTCGAAGAACGTTACCTCGCCTTCCAAGAACAGCGCGACGAGGCCTTACTAAAGGAATGGAGCGGGGAGGTGTCCGACACCTATCCCGACGAC
>USLD01000018.1 GCA_900555495.1 uncultured Slackia sp.
CCCCGATTCGGGAAGCTGCCAGTTCTATTTCTCTTTGTCCAAGCAGTCCGAGTTCGATGATAAGTACACGGTATTCGGCGAAACGGTCGAGGGCCTCGATGTCGTGCATGCACTGCGCGTGGGCGACCGCATCGAATCGATTCGCATCGAGGGTGCGACGGAATCTGCCGAATAGAGTCCGTTCGCATAACGGCTGCGTCGCTTTCTTGGCGGGGTATCCGGCGAAAGGAATTTTGCACCGAAAGGTCCCTTCCGACGTCGTGCGGCGTCGGAAGGGCCCTTGCTTTGCGGATGGGGGTGTCGACTAGGCGTTTTCGACTTTGTCGATCAGCTCTTGCTGCTTATGCACGTCGAGCTTGCGATAGATGCGCTCGGTATGGGTGCGTGCGGTGCCTTTCGCTATCTGAAGGTCTCGGGCGATAACGGGAACAGTGCGTCCTTTCGCAAGGAGGATGAGCACCTCGCCTTCGCGCGGGGTCAGGCCGCAGTCGCGGGCCACGTCGGAGCAACGTTCCTCAAGCGGACGTTGCTCCGACGTGGGGGCCTTTTCCTCGGTCGTTCGGGCTTCGCTGTCCGGCGACGCTTTGCGCTGTTTTTTCGTTCCAGGGCGTAGGGGAGAGAGCTTGCTCATCATGCCTTCGGGGAAGAGCATGAATCCCGTGAACACCAGGGAGATGATCGAGGCCATGGCGATCATGGTCAACTGCAGGGCCCCGCTGCTGATGAGCGTATGCGCCAGGTCGCCGGCAAGGAGGCCGGCGGCCATGCCGAAGAACATGCTTGCGACACCGAGTCCGTAGATGTATCCCGCTCCGTCGCGATGGGTGCGCGACATGCTGGCGAAAAGGATCCAGACGAGAACATCGAAAAACTCGTATCCGATGCCTATCAGCAGAATCGCTATAGCCGAATTGACTTCGAAGAACACGGCAAGGACCACGCATCCGAGCACCATGATGGGAACGGCGACGCGATAGACGCGCGTGACGTCGAATCGTTCATTCATGACCATAGCGGTGGCGACCAATGCGAAGCCGACTACGACCAGGGCGAACAATGAGCTTCCGCCGATAGCGCCGAACGGGTCTATCCCGCTGGCAGGGACGGAGTCGAACATCCTGACCAAAAACGAGAAGATGGCCACGGAAGCCATGAGCTTTGCGACCAGCTTTCCGGTTTCGTTCGGAATGGAGGGGAGTCCTTCGAATCCTTCTGCTTCGGCCGCGATGCGCTCGCTGTAGGCGGGGCCGTCTATCTCGTCAAGAGAACGCCCCGTTCGCCACGAGATGCGGTTGCGCTTGCATTCGATGGTGAGCAAGAGAAACGAACAGAGGGGAAAGGCGGCGTAGCCGATGATGCGCACGACTTCTTCCGAACATGCGAGGCAGAGCGCGGTGACGATGGCCGCGAGAGCCGATGCGATGGTCACGAATGTCGTCTCATGGGTCGAGAAGCGCTCTCCCCAAAGAACCTGGAGCATGCCCGCGGCAATGCCCCCTGTCATGAACCCGACGAAAGCGAGGAGGAGCGAATCGAGCACGAGCGATGCGGGAATGGCGAGCGAGGAAGCCAGAAGAAGGCCGAAAGTCGATTCCGCGACGTGTTCGTGGAATCGTTCGCTTTTCCCGACCGTCGCATGTGTCGCGAATGCCACGAACAATGCCGCCAAGGCCCCCATGGTCAGATAGAGCCAATTCGTTCCATAGACGGTTCTATGAATCGTCGGGATGGCGAGGCAGGCGACGATCCATGCTCGACAGAGCCCGAATCCGAGCACGATGACCGCAAGATTGGCGCCTTGTCCCGTTGCGGTTCGAAGGCGCGACGGGGCGCTTTTTTCGGTATTCATATGTATCCCTCCCATAAGGACTCTTCTGGTCCTTCGTGCCTTCGCGCATGGATTCCGATTTCCCCAAATCGACGAAGCGCGCAAGACTCGATGCATCCACCATACCCGAGGAGCGCAAAGGGGAGAATACGATTGCCAATCGTATATATCGTACGTATTGCGTATGACCTGGTATTTCTTCAATTCTGCAAAATACGATTCTCTGACAGACGCGCCTTTGACGCGAGATGCGCATCATGAAGGCCGTCAAAGCGAATGGGAAGAACAAAACGGCAGCACGCCGCGGGAGGCGGCGCCGCCGGCCGTTCGCTCAACACAGAGGAGGAGAAAATGAGCAACAAGGGTATGGGCGTCTCTCGTCGCAACTTCCTGAAGGGCGCAGCGCTCGCAGGCGCCGCGACTGCAGGCGCCGCCGCGCTCGCGGGCTGCGCTTCGGGCGGCTCGGGCAACGCTTCCGCCGACTGGATGCCGGCTTCGTGGGATTACGAGACCGACGTTTTGGTCATCGGCTACGGCGGCGCGGGCATGTGGGCTTCGCTGATCGCTGCCGACGAGTGCCAGCAGAAGGTTCTCGTTCTTGAGAAGGCTCCGATCGAGGGCGGCGGCAACAGCCGCATCAACAACGGCGAATGGACCATCATCGAAGAGGATAAGAAAGAACTCTTCGCCGATTACATCCGCGCCTTCACGCACGGCAAGACTCCCGACGACATGATCGACGCCTGGGTCAACGAGGCCGTCCGCAATACCGAGTACGCGGACAAATACGGTATGACCTACGAGGTCGTCGAGCAGGCTCTCGCCGGCGCCATTCCCGAGTATTGGTTCCTCGACGGCGGCAAGTACGAGGGTGCTTGCAAGCTGTCCTCCGTGGACGGTTTCGGCATGCTCACTTTCCGCGAGCTCGATGCAAAGTGCGAAGAGCTGGGCGTCGAAGTGCTGTTCGACTGCCATGACGAGGAGCTCATCCAGAACCCCGAGACCAAGGAAATCGTCGGCTGCTATACGCTGATCGGCGAGGACGGCACCAAGAAGGCCATTAAGGCTCGCAAGGGCGTCATCATGTGCACCGGCGGCTTCGAGTTCAACGAGGAGATGAAGGATTACTACCTGAAGTGCTCCCCCTTCAAGTTCGAAGGCTGGCGTTGGAACACGGGCGACGGCATGACCATGGTCGAGAAGGTCGGCGCGAAGCTCTGGCACACCGACATGGCCATCTCCATGTACTCCATGTGGACCCGCGACCCCGAGTACGACTTCTCCATCCTGTACTTCATGCCCGCGTTCTCTTACTTCAACGTGAACCGCCTCGGCCGCCGCTTCGTCGACGAGAACAAGATGGGCTCCCCGCATAACGGCTGGCATACGCTTCTGTCCTTCAGCGATGAGATCGACGATTACGACCGTATTCCGACCTGGTGCATCTTCGACCAGAGCTGCTTCAGCGCAGGCAAGCTGTCCACGTCTCAGGGCGACTTCTTCGAGTGCGGCAACTTCGCATCCGACCTGCCCGAGGAACTGCGCGCATGGGACGGCTGGTCCCAGGACAACAAAGCCGAGCTCGAGCGCGGCTGGATTCTGACCGGCAACACCATCGAAGAGCTCGGTCAGAAGATCAAGGAATGCGACGAATGGATGGATATCGACGCCCTGAAGGCTACCTTCGATGAGTACCAGGGCTTCTGCGACGCCGGCGTCGACGCCCGTTTCGACCGTTCCGCCGAGACCCTGACCAAGCTGGACGGCGGCCCGTACTACGCGATCAGCGTGTATCCGGGTTCCTGCTCCACGCTGGGCGGCCCGAAGAAGAACGCCAACGGCCAGGTGCTCGACCCTGCCGACAACCCGATTCCCCGTCTGTACGCCGCCGGCTGCTTCGGCAACTTCCAGAGCCACAGCTACGGCATCACGGGCGGCAACAATGCCGAGAATCAGGTCTGGGGCCGTATTTCCGCGCGCCATTGCGCCGGTCTTGAGAGCTGGGACGCCGAATAGTCGTTCAAGCGCGTTCATGCGATAGCAACGAAGGCGAAGCGTGCGCTTTTCGGCGCCGCTTCGCCTCCCGCCGATGCGCGAGCCATGCGCGGTGAGTAAGGATTAATGAAGATGACGAAAGCTATAACGAGCAATTCGCGTAAGGGCGTTGCCCTCCTGGCCATTATCGGCGCCGTATGCGCTCTTGCGCTTGCTTTGGGCAGCATCATGGGATGCTCTCCGAAGCAGGCGGACCCTTCCGCCAGCGAGCAGAAGATCGATCCTCTGATGACGCAGCCCGTCGAATGGAGCATGGAAAGCGATTGCGAAACCTGCCATAGCCAAGAAGCTGCGACGATGACCGATGAGAAGTGCCCCCAGGCTTCCGAGCATGCCGATCTGCAGTGCATCCAGTGCCACACGACCGAGGATTCTCTCGCCGAGTCGCACAATGGACTGAAGTACGGCGACATGGAGAAGACCACGGACCTGAAGGCCAGCAAGGTCACCGTCGACGAGAAGAGCTGTCAGACTCCCGAGTGCCACGGCACCATGGAGGAAATGGCGGCCCAGACCGAGGGCAAGGTGTATCTGACCGACTCCAACGGCAACCAGGTCAACCCGCATCAGTACGACAGCAACGAACAGCATGATGCGAACCAGCCCACCTGCGTCGATTGCCACAAGGTGCATTCCGAAGACATTCAGAAGGATGCGACCAAATGGTGCGCGCAGTGCCACCACCGCGGCGTGTTCACCTGCGGCAATTGCCACGAAATCCGTGCACGCCCCGTTTCTCACGAAGCGTAAGGATTCGACGAACCTATTCGTGACATGCGCGTCTTTCCCTCCCTCCCCCTGACGCGCACGTCGTTTTCCACAAAGGCCCGGCATCCCCTCCGCCGGGCCTTTTTCGTGCATGGGCGCATCGGCATAGGGCGATATACGAGCGTATGAGGCTGCGGCGAGCGGGGAAGCGGCGTTTCGTTACGACGACCTCTCTATTGCGCTTCGTATGCCCAGAGGTTGGCGCATTGGCTCAGTACGCGCTGCGCATTCCATGTCTGCGCGCTGTTTTCGGGGCTGTTGGGATCATGGACGATAAGCCGGCCCTTGTCGTCGACATCCGCTATCACGATGAAATGACCTACGGTGGTGAAATCGCCCGGGCGAACCGATGCGATGACGGGGCGTCCTTCGCGCAATGCTGCAGCGAGCACGTTTTCGTCGGCAGGCAGCTCTTCCGCCGAAAGTCCCAGCATGGCGGCGCCTTGGGTCATGAACGACCAGGAGGTCATGCCGGCGTCGACGAATCCGTTCGCTTCGGAGAATTTCGCCATCGATGCCGGGTCGTGGTCGGTCTTTCCGGTTAGGCCTGCGTATACCATGGTCATGCAGGCGGGGCCGCATCCTGCGGTGAGAACGTCGGTGCCTGCGTACGGTTCGTCCGCCCATGCGGGGTCGGTTTGGTAGAGATGCGGAAACGTTCCGCGTTTCCATTCCGATTTCGGCGTGCTGGATGCCGTCGCTTCGCTTTGATTCCCCCGTTCGAACGCGATACGACTGTTTTCCGAGGCGGTGTATGCAGATGCGAACGCGATGCATGAAACGACGGAGGCTACGACGGCGAAGGCTGCGACAAGAAGCCAGCCTGTTCGCCGCCGCTTGATGCGAAGCGGACGAGGGGCGTATGCGCTTGCATGGCGGCTGCGGGGTGCGGCCGCATCGTTTGCGATACGGCCGGTGATGCGGGCGTGGCCGATGACGCTGTTGCGCATGACGGTTCCTTTCTTTGCGACGGTGTCGATCGGCTTTGCATGTTAGGTGCCGCTCCCCTTAACGGTCTTGCAAGGTCCGGCCACGAATCGGTTGCGTTCCTTAAGCTTTCCTTAAACCCCTTTCAGGCGATGGCCCCGCGCGGTTTCACGATGGTAGGATTTCGTGCAACGAGGTCTTGGCGGTCGTTTTGCGAGGCGCACATCGTAGGCGCAGTACGTATCCGCATTCGGTTCCCTCGACCGGTTTCGCCGAGGCCCTGCGCGAGAAGGGATGATGAGATGCAGCAGTCGAAGCGATTCGACGCCGCCGAAAACGATGCGCGTCGTCGTATTCTGATATGCGACGACGAGCGCGAAATCGCCGACATGGTGGCAAGCCTGATGGAGCGCGAGGGGTTTTCGTGCGCGGTGTGCTACGACCCCTGCGAGGCTCTCGACATGGTGAGGACGGGACCGGTCGACCTGGTTATTCTCGACATCATGATGCCAAGAATGGACGGATACGAGCTCGCCCGGCGCATCAGGGCGTTTTCTAACGTGCCGTTGATCTTTCTTTCGGCCAAAGACGAAGAGGTCGATTCCGTGCTCGGTTTCGCCGTGGGCGCCGATGACTACGTGGCGAAGCCGTTTCGTCCGAGGGAGCTCTGCATGCGCGTGCGGGCCCGCCTTCGTCGCGCGTCTGCATCGTCTGCGCCGGACGGCGTATTGCGCATGCGCGGCATCGAACTCGATCCGTGCGCGCACGAAGCGGCGCTTCACTCCGAGCCTCTTTCTCTTACGCCGAAGGAGTTTTCACTTTTGCAGGCCTTGATGGAGGCGGAAGGAGAGCCGCGCTCTGCATCCGATTTATTCGAACGCGTTTGGGGAGAGCGCGCCGATGCGGCGGCCGCCAACACGGTCATGGTGCACGTGCGCCATTTGCGCAAGAAACTCGCCGCCATCGATGCATCGTTCGATTTCATCGTCACCGTTTGGGGCGTCGGATATCGCATGAACGCCGAATAGCATCGCGTGAGCGGCTTCTAGCGTTCCAGGCGTTTTGTCGAGAAAGGGTATCCGTATGGAAAAGCGATCGGGTTATCGCGCCGAGCAGATTCGCATGCTGCGTCGGGGTTTCGCGCGCAGAATAGCGATCGGTCTGGTCGCCTGGACTGCATTGTTCGGCGTTTGGGTGGCGGCGGTCGACGCTTTCGTCGCACCGCGCGCGGCCGATATCATCTCTTCTGCATGCCCGTGGCGCTCGGTTCCAGCGGACGAGGCCGGGCTGGAGGACACCGTGTGGTTCGAGGGGTCGCTCGAGCAAACGCGCGTCACGATGATTTCGTGCTATGCCGCCATGTTGACGGACGACCGGGCTCTATACGATGCGGCGTCCGACGATGCGCGCAGCGTGGCGGATGCCCTTGCGGGCGAACGGGGCGAAGCGGCCGGCGCAAGCGATGCTGTCGAAGGGGCGGCGATGACGGATTCGACTGCCTCGTCCGATGATGCGGGATCGGACGAGGCGCCCTTTGATTCCGGAGCGACCCATGAGTTCCGTTCGTCCTCTTCGTCGGAAGACGAGCTTGTCGCCGAAGTCCTCGAATCGATGGACGAGTCCGGAGAAAGCGCCCTGTTCGAAGAAGCGTGCGAGGCATTGGGGACGTCGCCTTCTGCCGTGCGCATCGAATCCCCCTGGTCGCAGGAACAATCGAGGCAGACGTGGAATGAAATTCACTATGCCGACGGGCATATGGAATATCGGGATCTGCGCGCGTACGATTTCGTGCGTTCTTTGCAGTTGCCGGCGGCGATGCTCGCGTACCTGATAGGAGCGGCGTCGGTCGTCGCGTTCGCGCTTTCATGGCTGACACGATGCTTCGGCAGCCTTTTCGACGCCATGGAAGCTTTGTTTTCGAAGCGTAGCGACCGTCTGGAGCTTCCTCGCGAGCTTGCGCCCACGGCGCGTGCGCTTTCCGACTTGCGTCGCGCACGCGACGATGCCGAGCAGGCGGCGCTTGCGGCCGAGCAGCGCAAAAACGAATTGGTGGCCTATCTTGCCCATGATATCCGCACGCCGCTCACGTCGATCGTGGGCTACCTCACGCTGCTTGCCGAGGCTCCTGATATGCCGGAGGGTCAGCGCGCTCGTTATGCGCAGGTCGCGCTCGACCGATCGTATCGTCTCGAGACGATGATGGAGGAGTTTTTCGAAATCACGCGGTATAACCTGAGCTCTATTCCCATTGAGCGGGAAAGGTTCGATGCGACGCTTTTGTGCCGTCAGGTCGCCGATGAGTTCTATCCGTCCGCTCAGTCGCGAGCGATCGATATCGATGTGCATGGAAACGAGCCGCTCGAATGCTTCGCGGATGCCGAAAAAATCTCTCGCGTATTGAATAATCTTTTGAAAAATGCCGTCGCTTACGCCGATAAGGGGTCGACCGTTGCGGTGGGTGCCCGCCTTGAAGCGGCATCCGCGGATAAAAGCGCCGGTACTCGAGACGGGGACGGAACGTTTCTCGTAATCGATGTCGAAAACAAAGGGCGTGAAATCAGCCCCGAGCATCTGCAGTCCATTTTCGAGAAGTTCTACCGAGAAGACGGCGCCCGCTCGACGGAGGGGGGCGGGGCGGGGCTCGGCCTCGCCATCGCACGCGAGATTGCTCGAGCACATGGGGGAGAGCTGACGGCGCGCAGCGTCGACGGCCGCACGACGTTCACGCTACGCATTCCCGTGTAGGGCCGCATCGCCCCTTCGGACCTGCCTCTCTTTGCTTTGCATCGGGGCATTCCGTCGTCTTTCCGCATGTGAAACTTGGTAGTATGGCATACGGAAATTCGCCCGAGGCAGGGCGTGGGCAAGGAGGTTCATCATGGATGCTTTCGAAAGCGAAGGCGCGCCCGATGCGCGCATGGAGGCGGTTCGGTTCGTCGGTTCCACACTGTCGCAGTTTTTCCTGAACGACCCGTCGTCAGGCGCCATCGACGCCGGCATCGAAGCTATGGCCGCGCTCGATGCCGATGCGGCCGCCTCGGAGTGGCCGTTCGTCGAGGAGACGGAGGCTCGGCGTTGTCTGACGCTCATGCGCGAAGGCGCCCTGCAGCGTGAGGCCGATGGCGGCGAAGCGTTGAAGTGGGAATACCGTCGCCTATTCGTCGGCCCCCAGTCGCTTCCCGTGCCGCCGTGGGGGTCGGTCTACACCGATCGCGACTGCGTCGTGTTCGGAGAAAGCACGGTCGCGTTGCGCGCATGGATGCGTTCCCATGGAATCGAGCGGCTGAGCGACGAGAGGGACCCCGAGGACCATATCGGCTTGGTGCTCGCCATGGCCGCCTGGCTTGCCGAAGAGAAGCCTGAGCTTGTGGGCGAGTTCCTCCGATTGCACGTGCTGCCGTGGTCGGGGCATATGCTCGAGCAGCTCGAAAAAGCCGCCGACCATCCGTTCTACAAGGGCCTTGCGGCCATAACCCGCGCGAGCCTCTCCGGCATGGAGGACGCGTTCGAGCTCGAAGTCGTCGAGCCGCGCTTTTATCGATAAAGGCATCGCTTGCTTTTTGATTTTCCGCCTGCGCCGCTTGGCCTTCGGCCCGCCTCTATGCCATGCATCTGACCGTCGGCCTGGGCATGTAGGGCTTTTACCGTCTTCCGCCCGCACTCAGCCGTTCTTCGGGTTCCATTCCTCGGATACCCATTTGCGCACGCACTCGATGAATGCCTTGGTCGCCATCGACGCCCTGCTGTACGAGCGCACGGCGATGGCGAGCTCGCGGTGCGTGGGGGTTTCCAGCTCTACGTGTGCAAGATCGAAGGGGGCGCTTTCCAAGACCAGCTGGGGGAACAGGCTGAATCCGAACCCTTTGCTTACCATGCCCATGACGGCGTAGTCGTTGTCCATGACGTAGCGCACGTTCGGTTCTACGTCATGCTTGGCGAACACGGAATCGAACTCGGTCAGGTCGTCGCTGCTCCTTACTTTTATATACGGCTCGTTCGCAAGCGCTTCTTTCGGGAAAAACGGCGCGTCGGCAAGGGGATGTTCGGGCGGAAGCACCGCATACAGCGGATCGCGCGCCAAGGGGATGGTGAAGAAGTCGAGCGTTGCCGGCAAAATCACGAAGCAGCAGTCGAACTCGCCGCGCCACGTCGCGGCTTCCATTTCGTCCTGGCTTTCATAGATGACCAGTTCGTATTCGATATTGGGGCGGTCGTGAAGAAAGACGTCCATGATCCCGGGCAGCCATTGCACCGCGATACTGGCGAATGCCGCTACGCGCAGGCTGCCTTCGCCGACGTGCTTGAGCTCGTCGAGGCGCGTTTGAAGCGCATGCTCGCTCGCGCAGACGTCCTGGATCCAGGGCAGCAGATTGCGTCCGTCTGCGGTCAGGCGCGCGCCCGAGTGGCCGCGCGTGAACAGCGCCGTGCCCATCTCCTGTTCGAGCGAGCTCATCATGTAGCTGACGCCCGCCTGGGTGTAACCGAGAATCTCGGCGGTTTTCTTGAAGCTGCCCGTTTTTGCGACGGTGACGAAGGCTTCGTATTTTTGATTCGCCATGGCTGCCCTTTATCTGTCGTTTCCATTGACTGCGTTTATGACTCATATCCAACACATAAATCACATCATGGGTATAAGATATTTTTAATCATTTATAAGATACACTCATTTTACTTTTATACTCTCAAAAACTACTATGCATGTATCGGAGGTCGTGCGGGCAAGGCGACCGCTCGCAAGGAGGGCCTCCGGTTCCGACACCCAAAGCGCGCGGCGCGGCGACCGCTTCACGGAGGCCGCCGCGGCTGTGTGCGCTCGTCGGCACCTTGCCATACTCGCGGGCGTCTCGTTTCCCGACGCGCCCGATTCTCCATAATGCGGGGCAAGCCTTCCTCTCTCGGCTTGCTTCCCACGAAAAGCCCTCCGCTTGTCCCGCGCTGTTTTTCTCGGCGTCTCTTTCCCCGTTGGCGAAGAGGCGCTTTTTTGCGTCTCTCGGTCTTTTTCTTGAATGCACGTTGCCAGGCCGTTCGACGGATCGGACAACCGGTCGACACAGCGCCTCCATATAATGAAAGTTACTTTCTTTTAGAAACCTACTTGCCGTTTCTCCTGTTCAGCGCCATGATGCTTTTCCTTAAAAGCACAAAACATCCATATTTCGTGAAAAAAAGTCTTGACTTAATTTTTCAACGTGATTAAATTATTCGTTTGCGTATTTACGCTCATATCGTCTATTTCCCTAACGGAAGGAAGACCTGTGGCCAAAGCAGAAAACAGCGCTCCCACCAGCCTTTATAGGGAACGTCGCAGCTTTGCGAAGATTCCCGACGTCATGGATGTGCCCAACCTGATCGCCATCCAGACGGATAGCTTCAAGTGGTTCATGGATGAAGGAATCACCGAAGCGTTCGACGACGTGTGCCCCATCGAAAGCGCCACGAAGGATATGTACGTCGAGCTCGGCGCGCATAAATTCGGCGACCCGAAATACACCGTCGACGAGTGCAAAGAAAAAGACGTCTCCTACCAGGCTCCCTTGTTCGCCAACATTCGTTTCGTCAATCGCGAAACCGGCGAAATCAAGGAGCAGGAAGTCTTCATGGGCGATTTCCCGCTCATGACCCCGCGCGGCACGTTCATCATCAACGGCACCGAGCGCGTCGTCGTCTCCCAGCTGGTCCGCTCCCCGGGCGTGTATTTCAGCTCCGAGCGCGACAAGACCTCCGACAAGACCATCTTCGGCGCGAAGGTCATTCCTTCCCGCGGTGCATGGCTCGAGTTCGAGACCGACAAGCGCGACATCCTTTCCGTGCGAATCGACCGCAAGCGTAAGCAGCCGGCCACGCTGCTTCTGCGCGCGCTCGGCATCGCCGAGACCCGCGAAGAAATCGTCGAGGTGCTCGGCGGTTCCGAGATGGTCCTGCGTACCCTCGACCGCGATCCCGCTACCACCAAAGACGAGGCTCTGATCGAGCTCTACAAGCGCTTCCGTCCCGGCGAGCCGCCGACGATCGATTCTGCGCGCACGCTGCTCGACGGCCTGTTCTTCAACCCCCAGCGCTACGATCTGGCGAAGGTGGGTCGCTACAAGGCCAATAAGAAGCTGGGCTTCCCTTCCGATTTCGATTCTTCCACGCTGACCGAGGAAGATATCATCGCGACCATGCGCTACATCGTCGCGCTGCACGAGGGCGAAGAGGGCTTCGCCGTCGATGATATCGACCATTTCGGCAACCGTCGCATCCGCACGGTCGGCGAGCTGATCCAGAATCAGTTCCGCATCGGCCTGTCCCGCATGGAGCGCGTCGTCCGCGAGCGCATGAGCATGCAGGAGCCCGACGAAATCACGCCGCAGTCGCTCGTCAACATCCGCCCGATCGTGGCGGCCATCAAGGAGTTCTTCGGCTCCTCGCAGCTGTCTCAGTTCATGGACCAGGCCAACCCGGCTGCGGGCATCACGCACAAGCGTCGTCTGTCCGCTCTCGGCCCTGGCGGTCTGTCGCGTGAGCGCGCAGGCTTCGAAGTCCGCGACGTTCATAACTCCCACTACGGCCGCATGTGCCCGATCGAGACGCCTGAAGGCCCGAACATCGGCCTTATCGGCTCGCTGGCAACCTACGCCCGCATCAACAGCTACGGCTTCATCGAGACGCCGTACCGCCGCGTCGTCGACGGCAAGGTGACCGACGAGGTCGACTACCTGACCGCCGATGAGGAAGAGAACTTCGCGATCGCTCAGGCGAACGAGTCCTTCGATCCCGAGACGCGCGTGTTCGGCCGCTTCGTCGACGGCGCCTTCGTGCCTGCCGAGAGGGTTTTGTGCCGTACGCGCGACGCCGCCGGCGTTTTCGGCGAGCCCGACGTGGTCGCCCCCGAAAAAGTGAATTACATGGACGTTTCCCCGCGTCAGATGACCTCTGTCGCGACGTCGCTCATTCCGTTCCTCGAGCACGACGACGCCAACCGCGCGCTCATGGGTTCGAACATGCAGCGTCAGGCAGTGCCCCTGCTGCAGCCCCATGCTCCGCTGGTCGGTACGGGTATCGAGCACCGCATCGCGGTCGACTCGGGCGAGGTTCTCGTGGCCCAGAACCCGGGCGTTGTCGACTACGTCGACGGCTCCACCGTCATCATCCGCAACGACGAGGGCGAATTCGACGAGTACCTGGTTCCCAAGTTCCAGCGCTCCAACCAGTCCGGCTGCATCAACCACAAGCCGATCGTCCGCAAGGGCGACGAGGTCGCCGCAGGCGACGTCCTGGCCGACGGTCCCAGCTGCGACCACGCTGAGCTGGCTCTGGGTCAGAACCTCATGGTTGCCTACATGACCTGGGAAGGCTTCAACTACGAGGACGCTATCATCGTGTCCGAGCGCGTTGTCGCCGAGGACCTGCTCACGTCCATCCACATCTCCGAATACGAAATCGACGCGCGCGACACCAAGCTCGGTCCTGAGGAAATCACCCGCGAGATCCCCAATATCTCCGAGGACATGATCTCCGATCTCGACGCCGACGGCATCATCCGCGTGGGCGCCGAAGTGTTCCCCGGCGACGTTCTCGTCGGCAAGGTCACCCCGAAGGGCGAGACCGAGCTGACCGCCGAGGAGCGCCTGCTGCGCGCCATCTTCGGCGAGAAGGCACGCGAAGTGCGTGATACCTCTCTGCGTGTGCCCCACGGCGCCTACGGCATCATCGTGGACGTCAAGGTGTTCACCCCGGAGAACAGCGACGAGCTGCAGCCCGGCGTGCGCGAGGTCGTGCGCTGCTACATCGCCCAGAAGCGCAAGATCAGCGTTGGCGATAAGATGGCAGGCCGTCACGGCAACAAGGGTGTCGTTTCCCGCATCCTGC
>USLD01000019.1 GCA_900555495.1 uncultured Slackia sp.
TGAAACCCGCATAAACACTGGCTTTTTTAAGCAACTCGATTTATTCAAACTCGATTGCAGCTGGTGGCTTGCAGACTAAAGGGCTGTTGAGTTTCAAAACGGGCGTTTTCGGCGCTATCGAGCCTCCAAAGGCGTCCCGCCGCGCCCTTTGGGACAAAAACAAAAACTCAAAGCCCTGAGTTTGAAAAAAGTTTTTGAAGTTGTCCCAGCTTTTGTCCCCGAAGCCGACGAAACGCGACATGGCGTTACCTGACGGCACTCGGCTCGAGACGGCACCGTAAACTGGGTACAACTGGAATGACGGGACGGCAGAACCGAAGCCATCGAGTGGGAATAGATTTCAGGGTTTCCAGACACAAAACCCCAGTTCAGAGCCTTGCGGAAACAGCCCGCAAGGCTCTTTTTCAAGGACTATGCGAGTCCATCCTTCGCCTGCACTCGGAACATTATCCCTTATCGGGAATAGTCAATAGCGTCCAAGGGGGCATGATGTACTATAATATGGTCTCAAAGAAAAAGGGCGGGGCGTAAAACAAACACGACAGCAGGAGGAGGACGACGTGCCTGTAGAAATTTTAACCTTAAATGCCGACCTCTACCTCAAAAGCTGGGCGAGCCAAGGCGAAGCAGCATGGAATGCGATTTGGGATGAGATTCAGCCCAGGATCGAAGAGGGCGCCGTGGCCGTCCTGCAAGAAATGCCCTACCACGCCGATGCCGGCAAAGACCACTTTATGAAAATAGTGAACAAAGACCTGAATGCATATGACGTTCTTTACCGGGTAGAATTGGCCGAACAAAAGCTGACAAACTTAATCGTCGCAAAGCCCAATAAAATCAAAAACGCACAGGGCGTAGAGATAGTAAGCGGCAGAGCGAACCGCTTCGTACCTTTCCAGATTAACGTCGATGACGAATGGTTCGATGCACTTGCCATACACGCGCATGGCGGTGCCGAGGAAGTAACCGAAAAACTCACAGAACTTGCCGGAAGACAATTCAAGCCGCAGCTCATAATCGGCGACTTCAACGCAGGAAAAGGAATCAACAACCAAACTGGCTGCGCTACCTATGAAAAAATGCTACAGGATTACTCCCTTGACGACGCCTGCGACATCAACGGCGAGGAGCTGGCAACTTTCACCGCGGGCACGCCAATCGACCATATCTTGTACCGCCGCGACGGCGATCTTCTTGCGGATCCCGCGACAATCATTCGCGAACCGAACGAACTCTCAGACCACGCTCTCATCAGTTGCAATATTAAACGCCCCCAGCAATAGAGCAATGAACCGCGTCCCCCAATCTTGGACGCTCCAATTGAAACGCGCGGCTAAGCCGCCGCTAAGGACTGATTCCTGAACTCCTCGGGAGTCAGTCCTTTCAGTTCCGCCTGGCGTCTGCGGGTGTTCCAATGCACGATACAAGCCTCCAGATCGGCTTTGAACGACTCGAAGTCGTCCCAGTCCCTGCCGCGGAAGAGTTCGTCTTTGATGTGGCCGAACAGCCCTTCCGTGCACGCGTTGTCCAGGCAGTTTCCCTTCCGGGACATGCTCTGCACGATGCCCGCCTCGCGCAGCCTCGCCACGTACCGGCCGTTCTGGTACTGCCAGCCCATGTCGGACTGCATCACCAGACGGGCCCCGGACGGCACCAGCGGGACGAGCATGTCGAGCATCTCCTCCTGCTGCGCCATGTTCGGCGACCTCGATATCGACCAGGCGGCAATCTCGCGGCTGCCGAAATCGTACGCAGGGGCGAAGTACGCCTTGCCGAAGGAGCATTTGAACTCGGTCACGTCGGTGCCCATCTTCTGCCACGGGCCGTCGGCCGCGAAGTCGCGCCCCATCACGTTCTCGAAGGTCGCGCCGACCACCCCTTTGTGGGAGTTGTACCTATGATAGTCGGTCTCGCGCCTGATGCCGCAGCTTATGCCCAGCTCCTTCATCATCTTGAGCACGGTCTTGTCGGCGATCGAGGCGCCCTTTTCGGCGCGCAGGCACATTGCTATCTGGCGATGCCCGCATCCGTTCGGCGTGCGGGAGAAGATCTCGGCGACCGCCTCGCGCAGCTCGGGCCTCGTCGGCCTCGACGGGTGCGACAGGGCGTAGTAGTACGTCGACCTCGGCAGGCCGGCGCATTCCAGCAGGTCGGAAAGATGGTGTCGCCCCGAAAGCTCGGCTACGGCCTCGGCCCGCGCCCGGGCAGCAAGCCCAGCTCCGCCTTCAGGGCTATCGATTTTTTAGGTACGCCACCTGGGCCTCGAGCTTCTCCACCTTGCGCTCGAGCTCCTGCTCGCGAGTCGCCGCCTGCGCCCGGGGCCCTTTCGGCCTGCCCTTCGGCGCCGGCCTGAGCGCCTCCGGGCCGCCTTCGCGGTACTTGCGGCACCAGACCTCGAGGGGCGACATCGACGCTATCCCGAACTCCCGCATGGCCTCGGCCTTCGTCTTGCCCGAATCGACGACGGCGCTGGCCGCGGCGACCTTGGTCTCCCAGCCGTACGTCCTCACGCTTCCCATATCCAGCAAAGCCTCCCGTCCGACGGCGTAAAGCGTTCTGCGCCATTGTCGCACGGAATCGCGGGGGATGCCCATCCTCTCCGCCACCGCCCTGCAGGAAAGGCCGCGCTCGAACATATCCGCGACGAGCTCCCTCACGCGTCTTTCGTAGATTGTCGTAAAGAAAGCCTCCCATTTCCTTTCTCTTGTCCAAGAAACGGGAAGCGGTTCAGTTGGAACGGAGGCTTTTTCTTTACCGTTTTACTCCCTTTCACCTACGATTTCGCCATTTACTCCCCGCGTTTCAAGACAACAAGGCACGGGGCGGTATTCGGAGGAATGGGAGCAAGGATTTATCCCAAGTGAGTGGACGCGCGATTTTTGTCCCCGAGGGCCAAACGGGCCTGTTTTGGGGTCCGTGAAACTCAAATCGAACTCAATAGGCGTTTTTGCGGTCTTCACATGGCGTTTCCCCAGGCGGTTAATGGGGAGTAAAAACTCAGCTTACGCAGGATTGAGCAGCGCTCACCGCCTAGCCTGGCGTCCTGATTCGGTTGCGTTGATTGCGAAATGCGGAGAGCCGCTACAGCGAGGCTTTCCAGTCCTCGTACTCTGCGGCGTCGATCTCGCCGTTCTCGAGCTGCGCGCGCTTCTCGGCCCACAGCTCGATCGTCATCGCGGCTTTGGGCGCGTGCGGAGCCTTGGGGATCAGGGAGAGGCCCGAGCCGTCGGCTGCGGGAGCGATGCCGAAGGAGTCCTCGAGCCGTACGAGCAGCGACGCGAGGTCGCCCGCGGTCTCGACGCCGTAATCCTTGAGGGCGTTGACGGACACGCCTAGTGCTGCGGCGATGGACTCGAGCAGCTCGGGCTTCACGGCGCGGATGCCGCTCTCGTAGTGACGCACGGCCCCCTCGGTCAGGCCGACCGCCTCGGCGAGCTGCGCCTGCGTCATGCCACGCAACTTGCGGTACCGCCTTATGTTCTCGCCTACGGACATGCGCCCTCCTCCTGGAATTACGTACCCGTACATCTTATCAGCGTACGCAAATGTACGCAATTCTATTGACAGTACAGATATGTACGTTTACTCTGAATCTGTAAACCGTACGTATCCGTACGCTATTAATAGGAGGAGCCATGGACGAGAAGGTGGCGAAAACGCCGAGGCCGCATATGTTGGACGCCGACGAGGTCGCGGAGCTGCTGAGGATCAGGAAAGGCAGCGCTTACGAGGCAATCAGGAAGATAAACGCCGGGCAGGAAGCGCGCGGGCGCGTGGTGATCCGCGGGCGCGTTCGAAGCGACGTCTTCGACGCCCTGCACTTCCCGGAGGTGGACTGGCATGCCCGCGTACAAGGACGACAACAATGGCACGTTCTATGTGCAGTGCTACTACCGCGATGCCCGCGGCTCGAAACGCCACAAGACGAAGCGCGGCTTCCCCTCCGAGGTGGAGGCGGCCGTGCGGGAGGGCCAGTTCAAGAGCCTTAACGGCGGTGCCATGGACATGACGTTCTCCGAGTTCGTTGAGGTGTACGCCTCAGAGGTGAAGCCTCGCATACGCGAGCACACGTGGATCACCAAGGAGTACATCATCAACGACAAACTCGTGCCGTTCTTCGGGGACATGCGCATGTGCGATGTGAGGCCGATCGACGTCATCAGGTGGCAAAACGAGCTTACCGAGCACCGAGACGCTGACGGGAAGCCCTGGGCGCCGACGTACCTGCGCACGGTGAATAACCAGCTCAACGCCATCTTCAACCACGCCGAGCGCTACTACGGCCTAACCGACAACCCGGTGCGCAGGGTCGACAAGATAGGGTCGAAGAAGGGCGGCGAGATGCAGTTCTGGACCAAGGACGAGTACCTGAGGTTCAGCGAGGCCGTCATGGACAAGCCGCTGTCGTTCCACGCCTTCGAGCTGCTCTATTGGACGGGCATACGCTGCGGCGAGCTTCTGGCGCTCACGCCGTCCGACTTCATGCTGGAGAGCTCGCGTCTGCGCATCAACAAGTCGTACCAGAGTCCCCACGGCGTGGACACCGTGACCGACCCCAAGACGCCCAAGTCGGTGCGCACGATCGTCATGCCCGCCTTCCTGCGCGACGAGATGGCGGACTTCATCGAGATGCGCGACGACGTCGCCCCCGACGAGCGCCTGTTCGCCGTGACCAAGCACTTCCTGGCCCACGAGATGGAGCGCGGGTGCAAGGCGTCGGGCGTGAAGCGCATCCGCATACACAACATACGCCACAGCCACGTGAGCCTGCTGATCGAGATGGGCTTCTCCGCGCTGGCCATCGCCGAGCGCATGGGCCACGAGGCGGTGGACATCACCTACCGATATGCGCACCTGTTCCCCACGAAGCAGGACGAGATGGCCGCCGCGCTCGACGGAGCGAGGGGGTGAGAAAGATGCCGTGCGAGAACAGCGCCCGCAAGCGCAGCAAGACGATGGCGTTTCGCTGCACGCCCGAGGAGCACAAGCTCATATGCGAGATGGCCGCCTGGAGCGGCATGCTCAGGCAGGATTACATCATCGCTAAGCTCACCAATACCCAGGTCGAGGTGAGGCCCTCTGTGAGCGTGCAGAAGGCGCTGAAGGGCTCGATGGCGAAGTTGGCCAAGGAAGTGCACCTGGCAGCCTCCTACGGCGAGCTGAGCGAGTCTCTGCAGCAGAGGGTTGAGCTCGTGATGGAGTTCTTCCTGGCGCTCGGCGAGCCGGTTGATGCGCCGGCGGCAGAGGCATTGCCGCGAACCGCGCCTTTGGAAGAGCCGACAACATCCGTCATGGATGCAGGCTCCGACACCGCAAGCATCTTCGAGATGGGGCGCATGTAGGGCTTAACGCCAGACCTCCAGCGCCTTATCCGCGAGCCATTCGGCACGATCGGCGATATCGTCCTCGTCCCAAGACTCTTTCTCCAGGGCGCCGGCCATCGTCGCAAGGCCGGCGGCGCAGAGGGCCAGGCCGTCTTTGTATCCCTTTCCCTGCTTCTTCGTGGCCCAATCGGCATCGCGGATGGAGGCGTTGAGCGAGTGCGTGATGATGGCGAGGTTGCCGAGCGTGAGGAGCTTCCTGTCCCTTCGCGTCGCGGCCTCGTCGTCGAGGGCTCCCCATTTGTTGCGCCACTTCTTGGGCATCATGTGCTCGAGGGTGTATTGGTTGAACCCGAGCAGGGCCGTGCTGCTCATACCCGGTCGTATGGCGCTTTCCAGTAGGTAGAGGACGCCCTTGGACTGAAGGTTGTACAGACACGATTCCTCGAACGCCGTCCGAACCTCGGCGTCGCCGGGCATGAATGTCGTCGCCTCCTCGTTGGCCGTGAGGAACTTCCTCAGCGTCTCCGCGTCCTTCACCTCGTTCAGGATCAGCGAGGTGAACAGCCTGTTGTAGTTCTTCGTGGTCGCCTGGACTAGCATCCGTCGGACGATGTAGCTCTCAAGCAGTGCGAAGACCTCGGATTCCTTGCCCGAAGACTCTGCGTTCTTGCGAACGTAGAGCACGTACGGGATGAGCGTCGAGTTCTTGAGGCCGAATATCAGCACGTTCAGGCGCTCGACGCCGGGAACGGAGGGGATGCCCGCGTCGCAGCAGCCTGGGTCGAACGTGGACTCGAACACCTTGGCATACGCCTTCATGCTGTCGAGGATTTCGTCCTTATCGCCGTTGCAATACCTGGCGATGAAGTCCTTATAGGATTGGAAGAGGTTGGACGTGCGCGAATAGAAGAGCTTGTCCTCGGTCGTGACGCCGCGCTCCTTGTCCTGAACCAGGATCTGGAGGAAGGCATCGAAGAAGATATCGGCGAGCGTGCGCTTGATGCGCCCGGTAACGACCTCCTGCTCCCAATACTCCCTCTTCTCGGCCGTGGGCTCGAAGACATCCTCCCAGCACTCCTTGAACGCCTGCTCGTTCTCGCGGTTGAAGAAGTAGTTCTTGAGGAGCTCCGCCGTCGTCAGGCGCACCCCGAGCGAGTTGATGGTGTCGAATATCTGCTGCTCGTCCTCGCCCTCGGTTAGGTCGATGCAGACGAACTGAACGTTCGACTTGATCGTGTTCCTGTCGACCTTCTCTGGGTCGATGTTCTTGAGGAAGTAGTTGTAGGCGAGGGCGATCGCCGAGGAGCCCTCGAGGGGCTCGCAGCCCGTGGCGTTGACGACCCTATCGAAATCCCGTCGGTCGTACTTGCCGTGCCTCAGGGCGACTTCGCCGGTCTCCAGAACGAAGTCCCGCTCGAACAGCCTGTCGGCACCGATCTTCACGCAAAGCGCCTTGAAGAAGATGACCATGGTCGTTAGGCGTTGCTGGCCGTCGATGACGGTGCGGACCTCGGACACCTCGGACCAAGTGTTGCCAGAGGAGGCCTGCTTCAGGATGATGGAGCCCAGGAAATAGGGTCGCTTGGAGGCCGTGACGAACTCCATATCGCCGAGGAAGCGCTCCCACTGTTCTTCTCCCCAGACGTACGCCCTTTGGTAGAAGGGTATTTCGAGCAGGCGCGATCCGTTGAACACGCCGCTTATCGTAGATTTTCCTGCATCCATCCTCGTATTCCTTAATATCTTTCCCTTAACGTTATCTCGGCTTATAAAGTCGATGCCAGGGCGTTAGTTGAACTCGCTATTCAACGTTGATAAAGAACTCTTTGCTGCGAGCAACGCACCTACCGTTTTTTATCAGAAAACACTGTACGTAATGACGACCCTTGTATGCCGTAGACTCGTGCCGCCCGCCTTTTTCAATATTCGAATCGTTGAACTCGCCGCGAGGTTGGTTGGCCGCTTGTGCTTCGGCACCTGTATTGACAACTTGCCATTTCACTTTTGCAGTGGCAAGGCTCAACGGCCGAAGTACTTTATAGTCAATCTCGCATTTCTTCGGTATGACCCGGTCGTTAGTCGTGATGCGTTCGCGTTTTCCATCCGGATAGGTGACATCGGCGACCACAATCACCCCGGGTCTTTGACATGCCATCGGCCATGGCGGGGTTTTGCGGTGCGGAACGGAAAGCGCGGCCGCTGTGGAAAGATATGCTGGGGAAAGAGCAGACCCGTTTCGACTGCTTGCGGGGAACCTGTTACCGAGTATCTTCCTCCAAGTCGAGCTCGTAGAGCCTTCCTCGCTAATCAAATCGAGTGCGGCGTGAATTGCACGAACGAACGCCTCAAAGTCTTCCCTCTGGTACCCGCTAGCAAGATCGTTTGTAGTCAACGAGGGGTCAATCACCTGCGGCTTGATTCCACCAGCAAGAAGGCTGTCATAAGATTCCGCTATGTTCTCCATTAGCTGCACGATGATGTCCTCATAAAGCGTCACATCTTCTGGATAATGATCGGCGATGATCTTCTCAAGAGTGATGCCTTTGGGCCAGCGCTCTTCCTCAGGGCAGTTTTCCCTACGCCACCATTTCATGATTTTGACAACGGGCTTGAACCTGCCGTCATGTTCCGCATTGACAGTGGTTGACCACTCGATGTGCCCTTTTGGGTTCGTTTCGGTCCACCGACCATCGTCTATGCACCCGATAAAGCAAGTTTCGTCATCAATCGCTAGCGGAACGACATCGATATCAAGGTTCGAGAAGGATATTCCGACGGAATGCGTCTGAAGATGAGCGGTCGCATACTTTGAAGAGTCGAGGAGGATATCTCGTAGCTCGATGATGACGTTGGCGGAATTGGCATCGGGGCCATATTCTGTCTCGGCAATGATATCGACATCTCGGTTGTCGTCATTCTTTGCTGGGCGAATAGACGTGTGCTTGGCGTATGACCCGGACAAATACGTGTGAACGCAATGCTCGCCATAATGCTCATGCGCCGAAAGATACTCTCTCAAAGCCTTGTGAGCGGCGCTTATCTGGTCAACTGTCGTTTTGCTAGGCTCAATGTCCGATAGAAATTTCTGGAAATCCGATTGCAAAGACATTCTTTTACCTCGCTATCTCGAACGATTCCAGGGAAAGGTCGGCATAATCTCTTATGTCGATTGCGGCAACGGTACCGAGCTTGAACAATTCATCAAGGAGCAGATAGAAGAAGGAGAAGATCGCCTCATCACCATCGGAAGCTTGGACCTCGCCTTCATACTTATGAAACGTCCCATCCTCAGCTGCGCGAACAATGTCAACATTGGGACAGGAGAGCATGTTCTCCTTGATCGTCTTGGGCTTGTTTTCTGACCGAGTGGTCAAAAGGCCGCCGATAATTGGAGTCAAGCTTCGCGCGGGTACGGATGCGCCAGCTGAAATCATGCCTCTTGACGTCCTCTTTAGGTCGAGAACCGATTGGATCTTCACGTTCGCGTATTCAATGTGGTCCTTGTTGGCATCCTGCTTGACCTCGAACACGGCGTAAACGCTCTCTGCGGTGACGTATTTTTCGCCGTTTCTGGTCTCCATGATTAAGGGCGAATGAAGCGGATCATAGATTATTACGTCTATCTGCTCGCTCGTTCCGCCCGTGCTATCGAAAACGAATCCCTTTGAAGCGGCATAGCGTTTCGGAAGAAAACCGTTGAGAAAAGCCAGCCATTCTTCCTCGCTTAAATCCCCTTGAGAGACGGGGTGGCCTAGCCGAAGGCCAAGCGACCGCTTTAACTCGTCGGACTTCTCTTTAAGCGCGTCTTTAACATTGAATGTTTCGTTCAACTATACCTACCTAACCTTCATGTACGTGATTACAAACGCCTTCATGAGGCACATCTCCGACATGCGGGCCTCAATGCTGAAGGCGTCGTTGCTGTCGAAGCGCTGTCTGATTTCCAAACCGTGGTCGAGCGGGATGCCCCGCCTGTTGTCGACCTTGAGGAGCCGCGTGTGCGCTGCGATTGATTTCCAGATGAAGTCGACGCCAAGTGGCACCATGGGATCCCTAATCCGTTCCAGGTAGTCAACCTTCTTGGAATCGGGATACCCGTCGGGCGCCGTGACCAGATGCGCCTCGAGCGAAGGCGCGCTGCACTTGAAGTGGCGCGACCATCTCGAGAAAGGAGCTCTTCTGCCTGCTGTAGGCATGCAGCTGACCGGAAGAATCCGCGAAATGGCGCAGATAGAACTGCGGCACCCAATGCTGCTTTCGCGTCATCTTTCCGGGCAGCTTCGACATCCTAAGCCTTCACCGCCTCGTATTGATACGTTGTGCGCACGTTGTAGTGGAAGTCATCTCCAAGCTCCAGCGCCTCGAAGTGCTTCTTGGCGCAGCCGATCTTGATCTTCTCCGCGTCGCGCAGGGCGGGCTCGCCGTTCTTTCCGCCCTTGGTCTCGGTCACGAAATACACGCGGCGCTCGCCGTCGGCCTCCTCGACATACGCCCAGTCGGGGTTGTAGCTGCCGAGCGGTGTGTCGATCTTGAACGTCGAGGGGAGCTTCGCGAACACGAGCACCTCTTCCTGCTTGTCGAGTGCCTCGGCAAAGGAGCGCTCGACCCCCGCCGAATCGTAGACAACGTAGTTGTACAGGCTCTTTCCCGTCACGTCCGGCTTCCACGCGTTCTGTCCGAGGTAGGCGGTGTAGTCGTCGAGCTCGAGGTCGCGCATGGTGTACCACTCGTCCTCGGGAAGGCGCACGTACTTGATGCCCTGGGCGATGAGGTCGTTCTTCACGCGGTTGATCTTGTCGCCGACCTGCGCGAGGAAGGTCGCGGGGTCGATCTCGAACTCGCCGAAGCGGCTGCAGCCCTCGAGGATCGCCTTGATGGTGCCGCGGGTGAGCCCGACGGCGTCCTGAAGCTCTGCGATCGGGTCGGGAAGGTCGTATTTCACCTTTCCCGAAACGGACACCACGGAGGTGCCCGTGCCCTCGGCGCTCACGCCCGCGTCGTCGATGCCCAGCGATGCACGCTCGCTCGTCACCTGGGGCGGGCGCACGGCGAGCATGCCGTCGATCGCCTCGATGGCGCGTTCGATGAGCTTGCCGGAGTCGACCTCGACCTGGAAGCGCGTGCGCTGGCGGATGCGGTCCCACAAGGCCTGGAACGCAGGGTCGAGCGTGACGTCCTTCTGCAGCTCGACGGAGACCTCCTTGGCCTTGTCGCGAATCTGGACCCTCTGGGACTTGTGGATGATGATCGCCTCGACTTGTTCCTTCGCCGGCTCGAGCTCCGCGGAAAGCTCCACCTTGCCTTCCTCGGCGGCCGCCTTGAGCTCGGGCGTCACCGCGCCCTTGCCGTCGACCATGCCGGTCGCGACGAGGTGGTCGAAGACCTGCTTGGACTTCTCGTAGCCCAGGCGCACCTCGACGCCCTCGGGAGTCTTGACCGTGACCTTCGTGAAGCTCTCTGGGGTGATGACGCCGAACTTGAAATCCTCCGCTTCGAGCTCCTTCTGAAGCCCGTTGGCGAAGTCTTCGTAGCTCTCGTTCGCGATGACGGTGAGCACGTTCGCCTCGGGGTCGTACAGGCGCTCACCGTCCTGGTTCACGCACAGGCGCAGGCCGCGGCCGATCTTCTGACGCTTTGTCAGATTGTCCTTGGTCTCGACGAGCGTGCAAATCTGGAACACGTTGGGATTGTCCCAGCCTTCCTTGAGCGCTGAGTGGCTGAAGACGAACGAGACGTCCTTGTCCGCATCCTTGCCGTCCGGGAAGGAAATGAGCGTCTCCTTCTTCTGCATGATGAGCTCGAAGGCCCCGGCGTCGTCGGCGGTGCCGGCGGCTCCCTTGGAGTCCTTGAACTTGCCCTTCTTGTCCTTGGCGAAGTATCCCTGATGCACGGCGTGGGGGTCGCGCACCAGCGGGGCGCCGACGGCCTCGTAGCACTCGAGCCACGTGCCCTTGCCGATCCCCGCCGCCTTGGCGACGCGCCTGGGCGCCTTCGAGTTCAGGGCACCTGCGTACTCCTCCTCGAACATCTGGGCGTACAGGCCTCCGTGGACCTCGGGCTCGTAGACGCGGTAGCGGTCGACGCGGTCGATGAAGAAGAGCGAGAGCACCTTCACGCCGCGCGGCCACAGCTCGAACTGGCGGGCCAGGTGGTCCTCGATGGTGCGGCGAATCTGCGCGCGCTTGACGACCTCCTCGTTGACGTCGCCCAGCGCCTCGCCCAACTCGAGCACCTCGCCGTTCTGGAACTCTATGAACTCGTCGCCCTCGGCGGCGCCGATGTTGTTGACGACCCAGCCGCTCTCGTAGTCGCTGTTCTCGCCGCTCTTCTGGTAGAGGTCGGCGCCGGTCTTCACGGCGACGGCCTTGCGCTTCTGCGTGCCGTCGGCCTGGCGCACGTCGATGGACACCTTGGCGGAGAACGGGTCGGATTTGACGGACTCGAGCCTCACGTAGGCGCCATTGAGGTTCGCCTCGGCCTTAATCGAGTCGACGCAGATGCCCTTCACCAGGTGGCGCTCGAAGGCGTCGACCGGCGTGAGGCGGTAGATCATGTTGTAGGCCTGCTTGTGCGTTGCCGAATAGCGAAGCACGAACAGCGGGTTCAGGCTCTTGATGGCGGCCTTGGCCTGCTTGGTGTTGTCGACGCTCTGGGGCTCGTCGATGATAACGACGGGCTTGCAGGCGCTCACGAGCTCGCGCGGGCTAAAGCCGCCGACGAGCTTCTCGCTGGAACGGTGAAAGAGGTTGCCCTCCTTCGCGGTGCCGTCCTTCTCGAGGCCCTTGTTGAACGCGTCGATGTTGATGACCATGACCTGGATGGAGCTCGACGTGGCGAAGTTGCCCACCGGCCCCATGTCCTTCGAGTCGTACACGAAGTAGTCGAGCGGCGTGCGGTCGTAGAGCGTCTCGAAGTGCTTGCGCGTGGTCTGGAAGCTCTTGAGGACGCCCTCGCGGATGGCCACGCTCGGCACAACGATGACGAACTTGGTGATGCCGTAGCGGCGGTTCAGCTCGTAAATTGAACGGATGTACACGTAGGTCTTGCCGGTGCCCGTCTCCATCTCGACGGTGAAGTCTCGCAGGCGCCCGTCGGTAAGGACGTCGGTTGCCGGGAGGCAGCCATCCTCCTGCACGGCGTGCAGGTTGTCGAGGAGCTGGCCGGGCGCCACGCGGAGCTCGTTGCCGTGGCCGACCATGAGCTCGCCAATTGCCGTCTGGCCCTTGCGGCCGGAATCGGCGGAGAAAACGCTGCTGGCGAATTGCTGTCCGCGGAACAGGTCGCAGGTTGCCTCGATGGCCTCCAGCTGGTGCTGCTGATCGGATGAGAACTTGAACTCGAGTGCCGCCATGCTAGACCGTCCTCAGTTCGATCTCGCAGCCCATGCGCTCGCCGGCGTGCTTGAAGATCTGCACGGCGTTGAGTTTGAGAGTGTCGTCGAGTATGGAGTCGAGGATGAGCACGCGCCTGGGCCCCATGTCGGCGATGGCCTCGAGCGCCTCGATGGTGAGGCCTCGGGACATGCAGCAGACGAGTTCGTCGCAGGCGACGGACCAGATAGGATAGCCAGCGGCGTCGGATTTTTCAACGGGCAGCGTGAGCTCGAGCCCCCATTTGAGCATCATCTCGAAAACGATATCAAGTTCGGAGCGGTCGGGTTTCACCACATCGAGCACAAGCTGACCGGGCTCCAGGCGCTCGATGCCAGAGTCGTCAAGCGCGAAGACGCGGAAGCCGATGTCGGGGAGCTGCCTAGGTTCCTCACCCAGCTTGAGCTGGCGGTTGGATTCATCGAGTTCAGCCTTAATCTTGTCGCCCGCGCGGCGGATAC
>USLD01000020.1 GCA_900555495.1 uncultured Slackia sp.
CGCCCTGCCGTTATTTCATCGACAGGGTGGGATTGAACGACGGCGTCGTCGAAGACGACGTCGAGCGCGTTCAGGCGATTCAACGCAGAATGCTCGATTGGATGCTGGGATATTGCCGCACGACGGGATGTCTGCGCGCATATATCCTGAAATATTTCGGCGAAGAATTCGCGGGTCGAGCGGTCCAAGGCGAGCAAGCGGATGCGCCCGGATGCGGAAATTGCTCGAATTGCCTGGGCGATTTCGAGACGATCGATGTCACCGACGTGGCAAAGGCCTGCGTGCGCTGCGTGCTCGAGCTGCACGGTTCGTTCGGCAAGTCGATGATCGCCGACATCGTGCGCGGATCGAAGGCGAAGCGCCTGTTGGATGGCGGGCTCGACCGCCTGTCTTGCTATGGTACGGTGAATGATTCGGCCGACCTGGTCAAAGACGTCATCGAGCTGTTGGCGGCCGAAGGCCTGCTGGGCATTTCCGACGGCACGTATCCGGTGGTCGAAGCCGGTCCGCGCGTCCTTGAGGCCGAAGCCGATGGCTTCGTGTTCTCGATGAAAAAGATCAAGCGTGAACGGCCTTCTGGGTCTGCGGGACGCGATCCGCTGCGCGCGCCCGCGTTCGGCTCGTCGGGTTCGGGCGACGCCGAACTGTTCGAGCGATTGCGTGCGTTGCGCAAGCGCCTTGCCGACGAGCAGGGCATCCCGCCGTACGTGGTGTTCTCGGACAAGACGCTTCATGACATGTGCGCCCGCATGCCGCGCAACGACGACGAATTCCTCATGGTCAACGGCGTGGGCGAGCGCAAGCTCGAGCGTTACGGGTCGTTGTTCCTGGATGAAATCGCCGCATTTTCCGCAGAGCGGTGATCGGTCGGCTCGGTTCTTTTTATATTCAGGCTCCATGACGCCCCCGATTTCGACGTATCGGGGGCGTCGTGTTTCCGGACGCTTTCGAAAGGGTGTCCGCAAACGGCGTTCAATGCGTCTACCTGCATATTCGACGATGGGCAATGCAGGTCGATCGCCCCTATGGTTTGCCTTTCGCACGGGATACGATTCCCGAAAGAGGTGCCTGGAATCCAGAAGAGGGGCGGTGGTCCTATGGCGAATGGGTATAGGGGATATGCGAGCGAGGAATGGTGCGACCTTCAGCGGATGGTTTCGTATCGAGCGAGGCTCGACCCGGACAAGACGGCCATCAAGGAGCCTGGCGGGAAAACGGTGAGTTACGCCGAGCTCGACGCTCTCGTCGACGCTCTTGCGCGCGGTCTCGCGGCGCGAGGGTTCGAAAAGGGGGATGTGGTCATTTCGGCTCTTCCCGATTGGCATGAAGCGGTCGCGGTGTTTCTTGCCGCAGCCAAGATGGGGCTCGTTTTGGTTCCGAACAATGCGATCTCAGGCAGGCTCGAAGCTCAGGAACGTCTTGAGATGACCGACGCCAAGGCCGTCTTCGCTGCGCGTGAAGACGTTGCCGGCTTCACGATGCGCGTCCGTCCCGACTGCATGGTGATCGCAGTCCGCTTTACGATGGAGGGCTGCATCGCCTTCGACGACGTGCTTGACGAAGGCATGTTCGATCCCGTAGAGCTCGACCCCGAAACCCAGACGCTCGTCATCGCATTCACGTCGGGTTCGACCGGCGAGCCGAAAGGCATAGAACTGGTTCATCGCGCCCTGTTCAGCTCCGCGCGCGATTACGGCGAGGCGATGCGCATCTCGTCCGACGACGTATTCGCCATGCCGATGCCCGTCTGCCACCTGTTCGGCTTGAACGCCGGCATCATTTTGCCCCTCTCGATGGGTGCTACGATTCTTCTAACCGATAATGCGACTCCCGAGTGGCTGCTCGATCTGGTGGAAAACGAAAGGGCGACGGTGCTTTACGGCGTTCCTACCATGTTCGCGCGCGCCCTCGATGTCATGAAGGTCGATCCGCGCGACACCTCTTCGCTTCGTACCGGACTGATCGGCGGCGCCAATTGCCCCGAAGCCTTGGTGCGCGATATCCGCGATATCCTGCATTGCAACGTCGTGGTGGGCTATGGTTCGACCGAGGCAGGCGCCGTCACGGCGACCTCGATGGACGATTCCGCCGAGCGCGTGTCGCAGACGGTCGGCCGTCCGTTCGACGATGTCGATATCCGTGTTATCGACGCGTCGACGGGCGAATGGCTGGAATGCGGCGAAGGCGAGCTCGTTTGCACGAGCCCTTGCGAGATGAAGGGCTACTTCAAGCGGCCCGACCTGACCGCTTCCGTGATGTCCGACGGATGGATCCATACGGGCGACGCCGCCGTGATAGGCGAAGACGGCTATGTGCGCATTCGCGGTCGCATCGACGATATGATCATCCGCGGCGGATACAATATCTACGGATCGGAGCTCGAGCACGTTTATGCCGAATGTCCCGATGTCGTGGAATGCTGCGTCACGGCATTGCCGCATGACGTGTTGGGCCAACAGACCTGCATCGCGGTAAGGCTTTCCCAGGCGGCTTCTTGCACGGATCCTTTGGAGCTTCGCGAGTTCGCACGCGGACGCATCGCTAAGTACAAGATTCCCGACCATGTCGTGATTTTCGACGAGCTTCCCCGCACGCCTTCGGGAAAGGTGGATGCGAAAAGGGTGAAAAAGGAATGCATGCGGCGCGTATCGGTCTGCGATCGGATCTTCGATACCGTCCGATAACCGGGCGTCCACCCTTTGCACAGTCAAGAGAGTCTTGTAAAGACCCCTGATGGGATGGCTTTTATACTGGCCGCATCGAATTCGTCTCGGTGCGGCCGTTCGTTTTCTCCGACGCGTTCCGCCGCCTGTGACGGGAGGGGGAATGCGCGCGATGCGCGCGAGAATCGAACGAGAGGGGAGCGGTTCGCATGGGAATCCTGTATCAAGCGGCCGACATGTCGTATTGGGCTATCTGGCTGTTCATTCTGTTCGCTTTGATGGCGTTCAACGAGTTCGGCCGCACGAGCAAATGGGGCGGTATCGCGCTGTTCGCCGTGCTGCCCGTCGTGCTGACGATCTTCGTGTGGCCCACCACTGCGGCTCCGGGCAACGAATACGGCACGGGCACGTGGTTCAACTGGGTGAAGACCTATTCGGCCTTGGCAGGCTGTCTCGGCTTCATGGCGCTGCGCTTCGTGCACTGGAAGGGAGCCGACGGCAAAGTCCACCATCTGTACGAGAAGAAGTGGGCGCTGTGCTTCCCGCCGCTTATCCTGGCCATCAACATCGCCGAGGCCGTCATTCGCGACTTCCAGGTGTTCGGCTTCGGCCTGTGGCAGGGCGGCACGGTGGAAAACCTCTGGACCATGTCCGGCCCCTGGAACATCATGAACGGCATCGCCGGCATCTTGAACATCATCACGATATGCGGCTGGGTCGGCATCGTTATCTCGAAGGATAAGACCCGCGATATGATCTGGCCCGATATGATCTGGGCATGGATCCTGGCATACGATTTCTGGAACTTCGCCTACACCTATAACTGCATTTCCGACCACTCCGCCTATTGCGGCCTGGCCCTGCTTCTCTCTTGCACCATTCCGACGTTTTTCATCAAGCGCGGTGCCTGGCTGCAGCATCGCGCCCAGACGCTTGCGCTGTGGATCATGTTCGTGATGACCGTCCCGCAGTTCGCCGACGTGCTGGCGCCCATTCCTACCACGCATAATCCTGCAGCATTCTTCGCGGTGAGCTTCGTGGCCTTGGCGAGCAACGTCGCCCTGGCGATTTATCAGTTCAACAAGATTCGCAAGAACAAGCTCAACCCCGTCAAGGACGAACTTTACGCCGACACCAAAGCATACAAGCACGTCCTCGAGGAGAATATCTAGGCATCGCGCTTTTCGGCGCATGCCGCTCAGACGAATGGGTCCGATGGGGGTCGATTCGAACGATATAATGAAGGCGTCCGCTTTCCGTCGCGGACGCCTTTTTTGCATGCATGCGGCGCAGGGGGAATGCGTCGTGTTTCCAGGGGAAGGTGAGCGCATGCGATTCGAATCGACGGCTTCGTCGCCCGAGGCGCGCGAGGCATATAAAAAAGGCCGCCGCATCGAGGGACGTGCGAGCGACATCATGCAAGCTGCGCGAGACCTGTTCGAAGCGAAAGGCGTGGCTTCTACCACCGTCAAGGACATTGCGGCCGAGGCCGGCATCACGCGCGAACTCTTCTACTATTACTACTCGAGCAAAAACGACGTGGTAGCCGCCGTGCTCGACGACTACGTCGCCGATATCGTCGAAAGCGTCGCGGTATGGAACGAGACGCGTCGTCTCGGGGCGATGCCCGAGGCTTTGCGCGATTGCATGGCGACGCTGCGCCGCACGCTCTACGATGCCAACGGCCCGCGTCCGATGATCGCGGTGCTCGAAGAGCTGGGAGTGCGCGATTCATTCGATGTCCGCGCCGTGCGCGAGACGGCCGATTTCCTGTGCAAGAACGTCGCGGAGGAATATGGGCGCTACCACGACGTGAAAATCGATTTGTTGTTCGAGATGTTCTGCGTGATGCTGTTCGGCCTGGTCGGTCTTTTGAAGATCGATCCGCAGATAAGCGATGAGAAGCTGATGCGCGTGGTGGAGCAGGCCTTGAGGCTCGATATGGAGCCGCCTGTCGACCAAGCCATGGCCGAATAACGCAAGAATCGCTCCGTCGTTCTCGTGCCCTTGCGGCGTTTGCGACCGTGCGCCCTTCGCCCTTTGCTATCATAGGCGAGTTAAGCGAAACCAACGAATACACGAGAGGTTGGAGGATGCTGCATGGCAGAACGCCTGACTGAAAAAGACGTGCGCGACATTGCGACGTACGCGCGCATCGGGCTCGACGACCAAGAAGTCTCCCAGATGACCGTCGATCTTAACAATATCATCGCCACGCTCGAGCCGATCACGCATTTCGAGCTCGATGGCGTGGAGCCTACGTTCCATCCCATCGGAGGCCTTCATAACGTCATGCGCGAAGACGTGGTGGAGGAGTCCTTCACGCAGGAGCAGGCGCTCGCCAACGCTCCGAAGCAGCAGGACGGCAGTTTCCTTATCCCGGCCATCCTCGGCGGAGGTGATCAGTAATGGCATACAGCACCGATATGGGCGTGCGTGCGATCCACGAAGGAATCGCCGCAGGCGAATTCTCCGCGCGCGAGGTTGCCCAGGCGTCGTTCGAGCACATCGCGAAAGCCGATGCCGACGTCCATGCCTATCTCGAATTGACCGAAGACGCCGCGTTCGCCGCGGCCGACAAGGTCGACGCCGCCGTTGCGGACGGCACGTTCGAGCAGATGGGCCCGCTCGCCGGCGTGCCCGTGGCATTCAAAGACAACATGAACATGGAGGGCACGCATACCACCTGCTCTTCTAAGATGCTCGAGAATTACGTGTCTCCCTATACCGCGACGTGCGTTTCCCGTCTTGTCGAGGCGGGGGGTCTGCCGCTGGGCAAGCTGAATATGGATGAGTTCGCGTTCGGTTCCTCCACGGAGAGCTCGGCGTTTCACCGTACGAACAATCCATGGGACCTCGAGCGCGTTCCCGGCGGTTCGTCGGGCGGTTCGGCTGCCGCGGCCGCTGCGGGCATGGCGTGCATCACGCTGGGTTCCGACACCGGCGGATCGATTCGCCAGCCCGCTTCCTTCTGCGGCGTCGTGGGCGTCAAGCCCACCTACGGCATGGTGTCTCGCTACGGCGTGGTCGCCTTCGGCAGCTCGCTCGACCAGGTGGGTCCCTTTACGCGAAGCGTCGAAGACGCCGCTTATGCGATGGATGCCCTGTGCGGCTTCGATCCGCGCGACTGCACCTCGCAGCACTTCACGCCGCATTTCGTCGACGCGCTTTCCCAGGGCGTCGAGGGCATGAAGGTGGGCATCGTTCCCGGCTTCATGGATGCGCCCGGCCTGACCGCCGAGGTCAAGGAGAAGGTGAACGAGGCCGCCGCCAAGCTCGAGGCCGCAGGCGCCGAGCTCGTCGAGGTCGAGCTTCCCCACGCCGACGCCGCCATCAGCGCGTATTACGTGTTGGGGCCCTGCGAGGCGTTCTCCAACTTGGCCCGCTTCGACTCGGTGCGTTACGGCTATTGCGCCGAAGGCCATAAAGACCTGGGCGGCCAGTACGAGGGCAGCCGTGCCGGCGGTTTCGGCATGGAGGCCAAGCGTCGCATCATGCTGGGCAGCTACCTGCTTTCCGCGGGCGTCTACGAGAAGTATTACTATCCCGCGCAGCAGGTCCGTCGCCTGATCACGCAGGATTACGAGCGTGCTTACGAAAGCTGCGACGTCATCCTCATTCCCACGAGCCCGCGCGCCGCGTTCCAGTTCGGCGAAATCGGCGATCCTGTGGAAATGCATCTGTCCGATATCTTCACGGTGTCGATCAATATCGCCGGCAACGGCGGCATGAGCGTTCCGTGCGGCCTGGGCAGCGAAAGCGGCATGCCGATCGGCGTCCAGCTGGTCAGCCCGCAGTTCAAAGACGTCAATATGTTCCGTGCGGCTGCCGCGTTGGAGGCCGCCTACGGTCCGGCTCCCGTGGCGCCGGCGTTCCAGGCAGGTGAATAAACGCATGAAAACCCTCGAAGAAGTACTGCAGGATTGGGAGGCCGTGATCGGCCTCGAGGTCCATGCCGAGCTGACCACGCTCAATACCAAGATGTTCTGCGGCTGCAAGCTCGAGTTCGGCGCCGAGCCCAATACGCACACGTGTCCCGTATGCTTGGGCCTGCCGGGCGCCCTGCCCGTGCCGAACAAGGCCGCCATCGAATCGATCGTGCTGGCCGGTCTGGCCACCAACTGCGATATCGAGAAGCACTCCATGTTCTACCGCAAGAACTACATGTATCCCGATATGTCGAAGAACTTCCAGACCACCCAGGGCCCTGTGGCGTTCTGCATGCGCGGCCGCCTCGACCTCGACGTCGACGGCCCGGGCGCCAAAGAGCGCGTCGACCTGGACGGCCTCGAGCCCGGCGAAAGCCGCGGCAACGTCACCCGCACCGAGGACGGCTACGTGGCGCACGTGGGCATCACGCGCATCCACATGGAAGAGGACGCAGGCAAGATGGTGCACATCGGCGGCGGCGAGGGCCGTATCGCGGGCGCCACGCACAGTCTGGTCGACTATAACCGCGCCGGCACCCCGCTGATCGAGCTGGTCACCGAGCCCGAGCTGCGTACGCCCGAAGAGGCGCGCCTGTTCATGCAGAAGCTGCGCCAGATTTATCTGGCCATCGGCATCTCCGACTGCTCGATGGAGGAGGGCAGCCTGCGCTGCGACGGCAACATCAGCCTGCGCCGCCGCGGCGAGACGAAGTTCGGCACCAAGACCGAGCTGAAGAACATGAACAGCTTCAAGAACCTGCATGACGGCCTTGCGTATGAGATCTGCCGTCAGGCCCAGGTGCTCGAAGAGGGCGGCACGATTTATCAGGAAACGCGCCACTGGGACCCTTCCGCGAAGCGCACCATCGTGATGCGCGTCAAAGAGACCGCCGACGACTATCGTCTGTGCCCCGAACCCGACATGGCTCCGTTCGACCTGTCCGACGAGTTCATCGACAATGTGCGTTCGCGCCTTCCCGAGTTGCCCGACCAGAAGGCCAAGCGCTATGAGTCCGAGTTCGGCCTGTCGGCCTATGATGCCCGCCACTTGGTGGAGCATCGCGTGACGTCGACGTTCTTCGAGGCCGCCATGGAGGCCGCGGACGACGCGAAGCTTGCCAAGCCGCTGGCCAACCTGGTGATCAACGACATCACGGCGCGCATGAATGCCGACGAGTCGTTCGACTTGGAGGCTTCGGCGCTGACTCCCGTTCGCGCGGTCGAGCTGGTGAAGCTCACGGCGAGCGACGCCATTTCGTCCAAGCAGGCCAAGGAGGTCTTCGCCGCCATCGTCGACGAGGATAAAGACCCCGCGGTCATCGTGGAAGAGCGTGGCATGAAGCAGGTCAGCGATACGGGCGCGATTGAAGCCGTGGTCGACGAGGTCATCGCCGCCCACCCCGACGAGGCCGCCCGTTACAAAGAGGGCGAGACCAAGCTGATCGGCTTCTTCGTCGGCCAGTGCATGAAGCAGATGCGCGGCCAGGGCAACCCGAAGATGATCAATCAGATTCTGGCGAAAAAGCTCGGCTAATCGTAATCCGCCACGGTGTCGTACCGTGCGAGCATGTGCCTTTTCAGGGGCGTCGACTTCGGTCGGCGCCCTTTTTATTTTTCTTAAAGCACATGAAGCAATGGCTGTATCGGGATTATGACCTGGTGTTTCGTGCTTGCGAGACCGCAATGCGCCGGCTTGCCGCCCGTGTTGCCATTAGCTGGCAGCTAATGTTTTACGAGAATCTCTTTTTTATGATGGGTCCGAAAGGGAGGCTTGAAATCCGCATATTCCCTTGTTCCACATCCCGTGATTGAAGGAGAGACGATATGAAAAAACCGATCATCGCTTTCGCGACCGCATGCGCACTGGCGTCTTCCATGGCGCTTGCCGCCTGCTCGAGCGAGGGAACGCAGGAACCCTCTCAGGACGCTGCCGAACCCGCTGCCGCTACGCCTGCTGAAGAGAAGGCGGCCGAGTCCGATTACACGGTGAGCATCGACGCCTTGAGCCAGACCACTGACTACCAAGGTAAGCCCGCCGTCGTGGTGACGTATACGTGGGCGAACAATTCGGATGAAGCGACGAGCGCTGCCGTTGCCCTCATGGCGAAGGCGTTCCAGAACGGCGTGCAGCTCGAGACGGCCATCGTGTCGGGCGATATCGACAATGACGGGTACATGGCTGAGGTCAAGCCTGGTGCGGGGACGACGTACCAGGTGGCGTACCTTATCGAGGACCAGTCCGATGTGACTGTCGAGGTTTCCGAACTGATCTCCTTCGACGACACGTTGCTCGCAGAGCAGGTGTTTACCCTCGCTTAGCGTCGGCCGGTGACGTTGTTCGAGCGCGTTTTATTCGATGTCTTCGGTCCGCATGCTTGCTCCGGTTCGGAGGCTTCGTTTCTTTTCGTCGGGGAGAGGCGTTTATAATGAATGGTGAAAAACCCCGACGGAAAAGGAGAAGGCGCCGCGTGGAAGAGCCGTTGACCGAAGAGCTGCTTGAAGAGCTGCTCGTATCGCCCGATCCCGCGCAGTTCGCGCGCAAGCATCGCATTGCCGAGAAAGGACTGTCGGAATATCTCAACGAGCTTCTTGAAAGCAAAGGGCTGGCTCGCATCGATGTTATTCGCGAAGCGGGCCTCAACGAGACGTTCGGCTATCAGATCTTCGTCGGACAACGCAATCCTTCGCGCGACAAGGTGCTCCAAATCGCATTTGCCATGCATCTCGACTTACGCGAAGCCAATAGGCTGCTACGCGTCGCCGGCGTGAGCGACCTGTACTGCAAAAACCGCCGCGATGCCATTATCATTTTCTGCCTCGATAGGGGCTATTCGCTACGTAGAACCGACGAAGAGCTGTATCGCCTTTGCGAGCAGACCCTCTGTCGGCCGAGTTAGGTCGATGCATATCGCCATATCCGCCGAATGTGCGACAGCTTCGACGGGGATGGGAAGACGGGCGCCGAGTCGCCCGTCTCTTTTTTGATAGCATGGCCCTTATGAAAACCGACGAATTGGAAGAATATCTCGACTCCCTGCAACGCGATACGCGATATCGCGTTGATGCGGTGTTGAAGGAAGGTTCGTGCGAAACCACCCAGCGCGTGGCGTTCGTAGGCGAGGACGGGTCCGAACGGGGTCCGTACGTACGCAAGTACATCAAGCGCGACTCGGGGATGGGATCGGCGTATGCGCGTATTCGCGAAGCGCAGCGAAACGGATGTCGTTTCCGTTTTATTCCGCGCATCGTCGACTGCTATACGACGGGCGAAGACGACGTCGTGATTATGGAGTATGTGCAGGGAGAGACGCTGCGGGATGCGGTAGCGCGCTGCGGCGCGTCCATGGAGCTTGCGGCCGATGTGTTTCCACGGCTTTGCGACGCCGCTTCCGAATTGCATGAAAGCCTCGATGCCCCTATTATCCACCGCGATTTCAAGCCGTCGAACATCGTGATTTCGAGAGATTCCTTGATGGTTATCGATTTAGGGATCGCGCGGCTTTACCGCGACGGCGCCCATGACGATACGCGGCATTTCGGCACACGTGCTTATGCGCCTCCTGAACAGTTCGGTTTTGGGCAGACTACGGTTCGAAGCGACGTGTACGCGCTCGGTATGCTGCTGTATTTCTGCCTGACGGGATGCGATCCCGATCCGGAATCTCGCGAAGACGGTTTCCGCGACTCCCGCATTCCCGAACCCGTGCGTGCGGTTCTGCTTAAGGCGACGGAGTTCGATCCGTCCCGTCGTTTCGCCGATGCGCGTGCATTGCGCGCTGCATTCTGCCGAGCTGCGGCGACTTGCGGTTTCGGCGGCATCGTGTCGGCATCGGCGGGCGATGCGGATCGAACCCCGTCTGTTCGCGGCCGAAACCCGCATGCGGGACGGTCCGTTTCGTTGCGCGATGCCGTTCGTTCTGCGGCCGAACGTATTCCCGTGCCGTTGTGCGTCGCATGGAACGTATTGGTCGCGATCGCCGCAGGAATGCTGTTCGTCGGATGCGTTTGCGCCGCCTTTTTTCCCAATCAGGCCGATGCGTCGTATCCGCTGTGGTTCAGAATCGTCGAATACGTGCTGTTCGCCGCATCGAATGTCGCTCTGGGGGCTTATGTGCTGTTCGACAAACGAAGGCTGTATCGAGCGTATCCGCGTTTGCCGCGCGCTTCCCTTCTGCGCCAGACGGCGTTTTTCGCGGCGTATTTCTTCTCGAGCTTCGTGGTCGTGGCATTGGTCATGGCCGCCGTTTCCTGAGATGCGGCCCGATGCCTTGCCGCTCGAGTGCCTATGCGCGCTTGCGCATGCGACTCCTTCAAGCATGAAAAAGGGGCCGCGTAAGCGGCCCCTGAAGAAGCGGCAATCGTCTTCCTAGGCGAAAAATGCAGCGTACACCTGCTGGTCAGTGCCGTCTTTAGGCGTCCACGTTCCGTCGACCAAGGAATATTCGAAGGTGCAATCGGTCGTTTTCGTGGCGGTCTCGTCCATTGCCTGCACCATGATCGATCCGATTTTCTTGTTCATTTCGTCCATGGTCATATCCATCATCTCACCGCTGGAAGCGAATTCCTCGGAAAGCGCGGTTGCGCGTTCGCCCGCATCGGAGAACGATTTGCAGGTGATGGCGACCGTGGCAGAGGCGTTTTCACCGCTTTCGTCGATGACGACGTCTTTGATTTCATAGTCGAACCCGGTGAGCATGGACGTCACATAGGCCACGCCGTCGATGCCGTATGCCTCGAGGTCGTTGTTGGCGGAAATGTCGGAGGCGAGCTGGTCGATCGATTCCTGGTCGAGATTCTTGATCGCATCGAATTGCGAGGCGACCTCCGTCTTGATCGCGTCTTCGGGTCCCGGCTCGGAAGAGCATGCCGCCAGCATGAGGCCGCAGGCCAGCGCCGATGCTGCAAGCAGCATCGAGAACAGGCGTTTCGTTTTCATAGATATTCCTCCCTCGGTGGATTGATGTCGGCCGCGTTCGACGCGGTTCCTCCCCAGGCGTCATTGTATCGTGCGCGTCGCATAAAGCGAAGCATGCGCCTGCGGGGAAGGCGCGAAAAAGGCGCTTCTTTCTGCATGGAGGGGTAGAATAGGTCTTCTGTTCGCCGACGCGTCCGCGTTTCGCATCGGCGCGTCGTGAAAGGAGCAATGGCATGCAATCCAACAGGCGTCTTAATCCCGCCCACCTCGAACAGGTGAAGCGTCTCGCCGACAACAGTCCGTTTCTCGGCTTGCTCGGCGGGAAGCTCGTCGACCTCGGCGTCGACTATTGTCGAACCGAGGTCATGGTGACGCCCGATCTGCTCAACGCGTTCGGCGGTATCCATGGGGGCGCGTATGCGGCGATGATGGACAACGCATCGTATTGGTGCCTGTATTGCGGCATGGATGAAGATACGGGCTTCACCACCATCGATTTGAACGTATCCGACCTGCGCTCGGTGCACGAGGGCCTTATCGTCACCGAAGGGCATGCGATCAAATACGGAAGCACCCTGTGCCTGAGCGAGGCCGTCGCCAAGGACGAGCAGGGGCGCATTCTGGCCCACGCTACCTCGAAATTCCTGGTCTCGCCGCGAATCCAAACCATTTCGATGGCTGCGCGCAGGGCGGGAATCGACTCGCTTCCGCCGAAATTCATCGACTAGCATCGACCGGTTCCCGTTCGTCGCCATCGACGTCTGTGCGCATTTCCCGCACGCCGCCGCCGAAGGCCGCACGAACGGGTATCATACGCAGAATCACTATCCGTTTTGAAAGGACGCTCAATGAGCAACGAAGGCAAGAAGGTCAAGGCCCACTATCGCGGCACGCTGGCCGACGGCACCCAGTTCGATTCCAGCTACGATCGCGGCGAGCCGCTCGAGTTCACCTGCTGCGCGGGCCAGATGATCCCCGGCTTCGACGCCGCCGTGAAGGATATGGCTCTCGGAGAGAAGAAGACCGTCACCATCCCTGCGAAGGATGCCTACGGCGAGTACAATCCCCAGGCCGTTCAGACCGTTCCGGTTTCCCAGATTCCGAATGCGGCTCAGCTGCCTGTGGGCCAGACCGTGTATTTCCAGGGCCCCATGGGCCCCTTCCCCGCGAAGGTCGTTTCCGTCGATGCGGAAAACGCCGTGTTCGACATGAATCACGAGCTTGCGGGCAAGGACCTCACGTTCGAAATCGAACTGGTGGAAATCGCCGAATAGCGTTCGCAAGACTTCGGCCGAGCGACGGCTCGGAATAGACGGGGCGGGTCCTTCGTGAACTGCGTCCCAGAATGCAAAGGACCCCGTTTCCTGAACGGTGAAAGAAGTGCGTCAGGCAGCCCGGTTG
>USLD01000021.1 GCA_900555495.1 uncultured Slackia sp.
AATCGCCTAACGAAACGCGAACGTCCCGCACGGCAGAACGGCGGCGCGACTCCCGAACCGCCGCCCTCCAAGCCTTTCTCAACGCGCATGCCGCGCATCCCCTCCAAGCGGCATGCGCGCCCCTCTTGCATCGATAAAGCGATATCGCGCCCTCGATCGACCGAGGGCGCGATGCGCGAGAAAAAGACCGCGATACTGAATCGCGGTCTTTTTCTCGTCAATGGCCGAAACAGTGCCAGGTCAGACTCCTTTGCTCTCCAGCCATCGTTCGATATCCGCGTAAACGCCCTCCTTGCCGGGCTCGTTGAGGATTTCATGACGCATGCCGTCGTAGAGCTTCAAGTCGACCGACATGACTCCCGCCGTACGGTATTCGTCGACGGCTCGACGGACGCCCGCTCCGCACTCGCCTACGGGGTCTTGCGCGCCCGCCACGAAAAGCAACGGCACCTCATGCGGCACAAGACGCGCACGCGCGGTATCGGTCGCCTCCAGCGTAAGCGCGGTAAGCGAAGCATAGCCTCCCACCGTGAACATCTGCCCGCATGCGGGATCGGCGATATAGGCATCGACGACCGCGGAGTCGGTCGATATCCAATCCACCTCGGTGCGCGCGTCGGCGATGGCCTTTCCGAACGAGCCGGCGCCGAGCGAATCGATGAACGCGCTGCGGTGCCGTTCGCCCCTGAAAGCCGCGATGAGGCGCGACAGCATATTGCCTGCGCGCGCCAACGGACGCGGCTGCTGGCCCGTGCCGCACAGAACGGCGGCTGCGAGCCCTTCGCCATGCCTGGTCAGATAGCACCGAGTCACGAAGCTGCCCATGGAATGCCCGAACATCACGTACGGAACGGTGCTCGCGAAGCGCGCGGCCGTCATGCAGCGCAGCTCGTGGACGTCTTCGATCAGCACATCGTTGCCGCCCTCGACGGGAAGATGGCCGAGGTCGTTTTCGTCCTGCACGCTTTTGCCATGGCCCGCATGATCGTTCGCGCACACGACGAAACCCTGCGACACCAGATAGCGCGCGAAAGGCTCGTATCGGTCGATGTGCTCGGCCATGCCGTGTACGATCTGCACGATGCCGCGCGGCGCGACGGACTGCGCATCGGGCTGCCAGAGCAAGGCATGGATGCGCGACGTTTTGTCATGGCTCGCGAATCCAAGGCGCTGTGTTTTCATATTCCATCCCTCCCTCAGCAATATGAAATTACAGGATACCCGACTCGCTCCGTCCGCATGCGCGGAGAACATCGGACGAACCCTTTTGCGAAAATCCCCTTTCGAGAAAAGCGAGAGTCGACGCACGGAGAGGCGTCGGGAACAGGAAGACGCGTTGATCGCCTTGCCGACCGAAGCGCCCGCAACGCATCGGCTTTGCGAAAAATGCGCGTCGGACTTCTTGACTTGAACCGCACTCGAAGCGTTAGGGTTGTCGACGAACCGGAAAGGAAGGACATTATGAACGAAGCTCCCCGAAACACTCCGCGACTCGGATTCGGCTGCATGCGCCTGCCGTTGCTTGACCGAAACGACCCGACCAGCATCGATATCGAGCATTTCAAACGCATGGTCGATACGTTCATCGAAGGAGGCGGGACGTATTTCGACACCGCCTTCGTATACCATGACGGCGCCTCGGAAAGCGCGCTGCGCGAAGCGCTCGTGAATCGCTATCCGCGCGAGGCTTACACCATAGCGACGAAATGTCTTGCCTGGGCCGCGCCCGACGCACGCACCGCGCGATCGAATCTCGAAACGTCCCTCGAACGTCTCGGCGTCGACTACGTCGACTATTACCTGCTGCACAACGTCGGCGGCGCGCGCACGGCGAAATTCGACGAATACGGCATGTGGGATTTCGTGCGCGAAATGAAATCCCAGGGAAAAATCCGCAACATCGGCTTTTCCATGCATGATGGCGCAGAGGCGCTGCTGACGGCGCATCCTGAGATGGATTTCGTCCAGCTTCAGGCGAATTACCTCGACTGGGACGACCCGATCGTGCAGTCTCGCCGCTGCCTGGAAATCGCCCGAAAGCATGGCGTTCCCGTAATCGTCATGGAACCCGCACGCGGCGGGCGCCTGATCGAGCTCCCCGAGCGCGCGGCGACCGTGCTCGAACAGGCAGCGCCCGACAACAGCATCGCATCGTGGGCGTATCGCTTCTGCTACGGCCTGCCGAACGTGACCGCCGTGCTTTCGGGCATGTCGACGACCGAACAGGTACGCGAAAACGTCTCCGACTGGAACCGGTTCGGATCGACTCCGTTTTCCGCCGAAGAGCGTCGTGCGCTCGACGACGCCGTCAAGGCGCTGCATGCCGTTGAATCCATCCCCTGCACCAATTGCAAATACTGCGTGAAAGACTGCCCGCAGGGCGTGGCCATACCCAACATCTTGGCGCTGCTCAACCTCGAGGCGTACACCGAAAACCGCGACTTCGTCAAAGGACAGTATTCATGGCAGGCCAAAGCCCCTGCGAGCGCGTGCATCTCCTGCGGCGCTTGCGAAGACATGTGCCCGCAGAAAATAGATATCATCGACCGGCTCGCCGAAGCGGCACGTCGATACGAATAAGGCCCGTATAAGACGCCCCGTGCCTCCTATTATCATCGAGACGCGGGGCATCGCTTCGTCTTCAAGTGCACGCATCGGCGCCGTCGACGCGGAAATAGCGCTATCCGGCTCCTTTCACGATAGCGTGCGCCATAACCAGCAAGAAGAACGAAACCGAAAGGAACGGCACGAACGGAAACGTGCCGTCGAAGGGCGCGGGAAAAGGCGCTCGGATCAGCCCGTGCGCCTGGAGCATGGCGAAAGCGCGGTCGCGAGCGAAGCGGACAGCGGAGTACAGCACGGCAAGCACGCAGGCCGCAGCCAGACAGACGAACGCCCCTGCCGCACCGCAATACAGCCCCAACACGAACAACAGCTTCACATCACCCATGCCGAGCGCCGCCCTGCCCGCTCCACGCGAAAGAAGGAAATCGAGCATCAAGGCGAACGCCGAAACGAGCGCCGCCCCGACGGCTCCCGCGGCGATCCCGCGCATCCAAGAAAAAGCCGACCGACCCTCTTCCCATCCGACGATATCGCAAATCGCCGAGAAAACGAAAGCGGCTGCCCAGGCGAAAATACCCGAGACGATCGCCGTATCAGGCACGATACGGCACCTGGCATCTACGACGCTCGCCCATGCGAGAACGCACCCGAGCGCGGTCGCTGCGAAGCCGGCGCATAGTCGCGGCATGAAACCGAAAGGTATGTCGAACAGCAATTCCATACCCCTAGCCTAGATGACGGCCCCGTCGCGAATCCGAGCCATTCGGCGACCTGTTCCGGATCGATTCCCGCCGTCATCTTCTCGAAATCCGTCTCCGCGCCGCACCCCGCTCGTCCGCAACCGCCATCTGAGACGGGTTCACGTCGTCGATCGCCACGACCCCACGTCGAAGATTTCTGGAGCGAAAATGACAAGACGCGAATAGGAAAACGAAGAACGGGACGCCAGCGCCTGCGACCGCATGCCCTTCGCGAAACAACAACGTCGTTAGTGCGGAAAAAAGCGCGTTGCGCCGCCATGCATTATGCAGAAGCTCCAATGACGCCGAATGTTATTTACACTGTAAAGTAACGCATAATTCCAGTTCATAGGTCAAATGACCACAAACGGAAAACGAGCTTCGCATGCTCAAGAACGAAAGACGAAGGCCTGGACGGCTATCCATCCAGGCCTTCGCGGCAAAGATTCTTTCAAGCCGATCAAGCACGGCTAGGCTATACAAGCGCGAGCAGATCCTTCTCCGTTACCGAGCCGTGGCGCAGCACCATCGGACGCGACCCCGTACAGTCGACCACGGTCGAAGAGATGCCGCTGCGCGGCGAACCGTCGCCGAGCGCAGCCGCTACCAAGCCAAGCAGCTCGCGATCGACCTCGTCGAACGTGTGCGCGGGAGGCTTCCCCTGAAAATTGGCGCTCGAGGTTGCCAACGGAAAGCCGACGCGTTCGATCAACGCGAGCGCGACGGGATCGTTCGGCATGCGCAACGCGATGGTGCCGTTCTCGGCGCGAAACGCCTCGGGCACATTGCCTGCAGCCTTCACGATCAAGGTCAAAGGACCGGGCCAGAACTTCTCGGCCGCCGCAAGCGCATACGCAGGAACATCGCGGCCGTAGAACGCGAGCGCGCTCTTTTTGCCGACGAGCCAAGGGATAGCCTTGTCGGAATCGCGGCGCTTGATGTCGTAGAGCACCTGGGGCGTTTTCGCCAGGCCAACTGCCACGCCGATGCCGTAGACGGTATCGGTCGGAAACACCACGGGTTTGCCTGCGGTCAGCGCCGCAGCGGTTTTCTCGATGCTATCGGTCTGTTTCATGAAAACCTCGCTTTCGCGGCCGCGCCTCGGCCGCATCGTCGATTCCGCATGATACCCGCCGGCAAGCACGCGACGCGTTTCGTCGGCCATTCGTTACAGCTTCAACAGAACGGCCGCCGGTATTTTGGAAAAATCAGCAACATGAGGCCGAAAAATCGAAGCTCTGCCACGCGCAAAGCCCCGAAGACGCCCCATTATCGCTCCAGAATGCTCTTTAATACTCATCTGAATAATAAATGTAGAATAAAAGGACGCACCAAGGCAGGGCGGCGCTTCCATTCGTGGCAAACCCTCGAAAAAATGGCCGCAGCGGCCTCTTTTTTCCAAAGAACGCCCCGAAGCGCCGCACGACAGCCAAAGGGCCTCCGACACGAAGCCGGAGGCCCTTCTTCAAGCGTGCCAAACGGCTATTGCGCCAGATCGCCCGCTGCCTTCACCTTCACGCGGTTGGTGTGGCCGGGATAATACTGCAGGGGCACATCCTCGGAATCGATGATTTCCACCGTCTCGCGGATGGCGCCCGCCCCGACCGCCTGGTCGATGGCCGCAGCGCGGGCGGCGGCCAGAGCCTGCTCGCGCGGCGTCACGTCGTAATCGACGAGTGCCTCGTACGTACCGCTCACCTTGGAAATGGCGGAGCCGATCGCGTTCGCGCAGCCGGAGTGCTCGGGCTTCACGCATTCGGCCGTGCCCGCCAGGTCGGTCGGCAGGGTGATGCAGCCGCCGCCCACCAAGATTGCGTCGATGTCGTCATTGGACACCTTCATCATGTCGATGCCCTCTTCCACCAGCTCGCGCATGGCGTCGAGCGCCTTATTGGCGAAGGCCTCGTCGATATGCGCGACCTTGGAAGCATCGCCTACCTCGGCCATGCCCAGACGCACCGCGATGTCGGTGGCCGTCATGACGTCGCCGCCGAAGACGAGCGCATGCTTGGTGATTTCATAGCCCACCGAATCGGGGCCCACGGTGACGCGGCCGTCTTCATGCTCGCGCACGATGGAGCCGCCGCCCAGACCGATCGAGATGACGTCGGGCATGCGGAAGTTCGTGCGCACGCCGCCGATCGTCACTGCCACGCCGCTTTCGCGCGGGAATCCGCTCTGCAGAACGCCCAGGTCGGTGGTGGTGCCGCCCACGTCGATGACGATGGCGTCTTCCATCTTGGACAGATAGCTCGCGCCGCGAATGGAATTGGTGGGGCCGCATGCGATGGTGAGGATCGGATACTGGCGAGCGTGCTCGATGGTCATGAGCGTGCCGTCGTTCTGAGACAGGTAAACGTCGGCATTCGTGATGCCGCGCTCGGCGAGGCTTTTCGCGAAGCCTTCGGTGAAGCGCTTGGCGACCTCATGAAGGGCCGCATTGAGAATGGTGGCATTTTCGCGCTCGACCAAACCCATGGAGCCGATTTCGGACGAAATGGACACGTGGACGTCTTCGCCGAGCACCTCGCGCGCGATCTTCGCAGCGGCAAGCTCGTCGTCGTTGCGGACGCTAGAGAACACGCAGCTGATCGCCACGGCGCCGACCTTGCCCTTCACGCCCTCGAAGAACGAACGGCACGCCGCTTCGTCGAATGCGGCGAGGCGCTTGCCGTCGTACTCGAAGCCGCCGCCGATAATGGCGGAATCCACCGCGACGGCCGAGATGTCGTCAGCCCAGTCGACCATCGGGGGAATGCCCACCGATGCAGGAGCGCCGATACGCAAGATGGCGATGGGAGCCAGGCCCTTGCGCTCGACGATGGCATTGGTGCACTGCGTGGTGCCGAGCATCGCCTGGCCGATCTGCGCCGGGTCGACGCTGCTTGCAGCCAGGACGGCGTCGACCGCGCCCATGATGCCTTCGTAGATATCGCCCGACGTGGGGTTCTTGATGGCAGCCACCACATCGAGGTTCTCATCGATCAAAACCGCGTCGGTGTTCGTGCCTCCGACGTCGATACCGAGTTTGTACATTGGTTCCTCCTCTTTCGAAACGCCTCGAAAGGCGTGTCATCCGATCGAATGCAAGGCGCCGATACGCCGTGCTTCGACGCTATTTCTTGCAACGCTCCTCGACGGGGATGTAATCGGTGTCGAGGCCGAAATAGCGCGGTCCCGCGAGCTCGAGGCCCTCGGGGGTACGCCACAGATGGAAACACGGCAGTCCCACGGCCAGCACGCGCTTGCCGTACTTGAGCGCATCGGTGGGGATAGGCATGAACGTCTCCGTATCCACCAGACAGATCAAGTCGGGAGTCGTGGCCACGATTTCGCCTTCGACGGTGCAGGCGAGATTCTCGTTCTGGAATTCGACGAATGCATTGCGGCCCTTATCCTCGCCGATGCCGTCGAGCATCACGCGACCGAAATTGAAGCCGCCGCGCGTCTCGCGCACCAAGTCGGCGATCTTGCCCTTGAACAAGCGATGGCCCTGGGTGTATTCGAGGAAGTACTGCTCGGGAGTCATGCCTTCGGGGCAATTCTTGATCGCTCGAATCGTGCGTCCGAGCTCCTGCGAACGCGTCACGATGCCCTTCACGCCGAACTCCTTGACGACGCGCGCCTCCATGACGTACTCGACGCTCAGCACCGAACCGCCGCATGCGGTACAGCCCGCGCGACATACGGTCTCGACCCATTTGTTGGTAACCGTCTCCATCAGGCCGAGATTGCCCTTCTCGTCGATGAAGATCATCGGGCTTGCGCTTTGACCGCCGATGGTGAAGGTGACCATCTGGATTTCGGGGAATGCGCGGCCCATGCCGTCCACGTCGACCATGGGAAGGCCGAGGCGCGCCGCCGCGGCGATCGGCAGCATGGAGTTCACGCCGCCCGCCTCGATCGGCATGACGGCGGTCGCCTTCTTTCCGTAGTAGGTCTCGATCATGTCGAGCAGCTTGGCGAATTCGTTATTGCCGACGGCTTTCTCAGTCAAAATCGTGGGAGCGCCGACCGATGCCACGGGAACCACCACGGCATCGTCGTCAAGCTCATCCACATCGATCAGCGTGACCTCGCCGCATTCCTTCACCGCGCCGATGGCGGTCAATTTGCCGATATACGGGTCGCCTCCGCCGCCCGCGCCCAGAAGCGCCGCGCCGAGAGCGATTTCTTCGATATCCTGTATGCCCAGCTTACGCATTGGTCCCCCTTGCAGACGCGCGGTCTTCCACCGGCACGTAATCGATATCCAGCCCGAACCAGCGCGGACCGGCAAGCTCGAGGCCGCCTTCGGTGCGCCACGCCGGATCGCACGGCAGGCCAACGACCAGGACGCGCTTGCCGTACTTGAGGTTCTCGGTGGTAACGGGAACGAACGTCTCGGAATCGACCAGGCAGATAAGGTCGGGGACCGTGGCGACGATTTCGCCGTCGACCTCCGCGTAGATGTTCTCGTTCTGGAACTCGACAACCGCCTCGCGGCCCTTGTCTTCCGCGATTCCCTCGAGCGTCACCTTGCCGAAGTTGAAGCCTTCGCGCGTCTCTCGCAGCACGTCGCAGATCTTGCCCTTGAAGAAGCGCAGCGCGCCGCTTTCGCGCAGGAAATACGCCTCGGGCTCTTCGCCTTCGGCGTCGGATGCGGTGCGGATGACGCGACCGAGCTTCTGGGCATAGTCGACCGTGCCGGATACGACGCTCGTCTTCATCTTCGCGCCCGTCATCGGCGAAGCGAGCGTGGTCACCTGCCCGCCCGAAGCCGTGGTGATTTCTCGACCGATCGATTCGGTCCAGTCGTTATCGATGGTGTAAAGAACGGTGCAGTTTCCCTTTTCATCGGCGATGATGAACGGGTTGGTTGACACGCCGTTAAGCGTGAACGTGTCCTGCTGGATGCCGGGGAATGCGCGGCCCATGCCGTCCGCATTGACCAAGGGAAGCCCCGCACGCGCGGCCGCGCTGATCGGGATCATGGAATTCATGCCGCCGGCCTCGGACAGCAGAAACGCGTCGAGCTTCTTGCCGAGCATGCGCTCCATCATCGCGCGCACCTTCGGATACTCGATGCCGTTGGTGCCTTTCTCGAGCGAAACGCTCGGCGCGCCCACGCCGCAGATGGGAGCGACCGTCCAATCGTCGGGAACCTCATCGGGGTCGAGCAGCGTCACGGGGCCGTGCTCCTTCACGGCGGCGATGGCCTCGAGGCGGCCCATATACGGATCGCCTCCGCCTCCGGAGCCGAGGAGCGACGAACCGAGCGCGATATCGTCGATATCTTCCAAACCTATCGTGCGCACGTCGATATCCTTTCCTTCTTCGTCCGCCCTGCAGAGCGAACCTTTTTCTTACATGCCGAAGGCGCCCGCGCACGCACGGACGCCCGGTTTCCTTAGCGACGACGCCCGCCTAGCGCTGCGGGGTCTTGATCTGGATGGGGCCCTCGAACGACGGCAGCTTCATGGTTTTGTAGATAAGCACGTACAACGCCATGGAAACCACGATGCCGTTGACGGGGCCGAGCAAAAACGGAATGTCCAAGAACGCGAGAGCGGTGCCCGCGAACGTGCCGCCCGTGATCATAGCCACCACGGCACCGACCACGAAGCTCACGATGCCGGGAATAGACACGCCGTCGAGCGGTTTGAAGTTCTCGGGACGCGCCTTGCGCACCAGCCAGTAGTCGGCGATCATGGAGCCCGCCAGCGCGGGAATCATGGCCGAGAGCAGCGTAAGGAAGAATGTGAAGTGGTCCATGATGCCCATCGCCGCCAGCACGATGCCGATCGCGCCCGACACGATGGTTGAAATCTTGTAGCCGCGCTCGCCCTTGCCGAGCATGACCGCGAAAGCCAGGCCCGCAGAGTAGGCATTGCTCACGTTGACGGTCCACGTGCTGGCGACAAGCGCCACCATGCCGACCACCGCCAAACCGAGGCCCGCCATGATCAGCGTGATATCGCCGCCCGACTCGGGAACAACGATTGCGAGCACCGCGCCGATCATCATCACGACGACGTTCGCGGGCCACACACCCGCCGCCGAAGAGACCACGGCATCGCGACGGCTTTTCGCATAACGGGTGAAATCGCCGATGGTCGCGCCGCCGAGCGCGAACAGGCCGACGGAAATATTGATGCCCGCGACCAAGCCCATGCTTTCGGCGGGAACGTAGTTGAACACGCTGTCGACGCCCGCACCCGAAACGGACACGACCAGGCCATACATGCAGATGATGAACAGCAACGGCAAGGCGATGTAGTTGACCCATTTCACGCCATCGAAGCCGAACACCGCCGTGACCAGCATCAAGCCGCCCAGCACCACCGATGATACCCAGACGGGAATCTCGAAGCCGGTGATTTCGGCGAGGGCGATGGAAAACGACGAGCCGCATACGGCCGCCTGCACGCCGAACCAGCCGATGAGCGCAAGACCCACGACGATGCTGATCAGATAGCGCCCGCCCGTCTTGCCCAATGCCGCAGTGGAAAGCGCCGAGGTGGGAAGGCCCAGGTCGGAAGACTGCATGGCGACAAGCACCATGTAGGCCGTGATGATGCCGAAGCCGACGAAAGCGGCGATGAAGCTATCGCCCAAGGTAAGCGCCGCGCCGAGGGCCGCGCCCGTCATAAGCGTCGAAACGTTGAACGCATTGCTGATCCAGATAACCGTAAGCGGCCACAAACCCCGCTTCTCCGATTCATCGACATGCATTCCTTCGGTTTCGAAGCTCATAGCCTCGGATTCAGACGACATAGACGCCTCCTTCGTGCGATACGGCCGATACGTCGAAGATGCGGCGGGCGAACGCCTTTCCGAACCATAGAAGCGGCATGAAAAATCGCCCGAGGACGATCAGAAGCGGCTCGAATGCCGGCATCTCGACAATGCGCCTCAGTCTAGCACACTAAAGCGCGATATTGATACGGAATGTATCGCGTAGCATGCACGAAAACAGGGAATCGACGGTGTAATTTAAGCTATAACGCATCAAACAACGCATAACGGAAGCCTTCATGCACAACGGCCGGCGCATCCGGTCCGGCCGTCGGCGACGCGCTACCGCGCCTTCTTCTTCGATTTCTTCTTCCCATGCGTCTGTATTTTGCAGCGGCTTTCGATGCGCGACACGCTCCAGACAAGAGACAAAACGATGGCCGCGAACATGGCGACGGTATATGCGGACATCACGATATCGGACAAACCGCTCGTCAGCGCAACGTATCTCAATACGACGAAAACGAGGACGGAAACGCCTGCGACCGCTGCGAATACGCCCGTGATCCTGCAGGCGCGCGGCACGTCGTAGGACGCCTCGCGCTCGGCGGGATCCATACGGTTCAACGTGGCGACCATGAACACGCCATGCCCCGAAAAGAGGATGACCGCCGATATCAGGCACGCCGCCGCGACGAACCCTCCGATGACTACTTCCGTCATTGCCTTCGCTCCTTGCCGTATCGGGCCTCGAACGACCGATTTCCTTCTTATGACATTCCGAGGCATTGCGGATGGCGACGCCCGCCTCGGCGCGTCACACCATATCACGACGATCGGTCGCCGAGCGCGTATTTACGCCCTATACGCGCCAGTTTACGACGCCACGGCGCGTACAGAGCCAGCAGAAATGCGACGGTCGCCGCCGCATGCACCGCATCGAGAGGCAGCGCCGCCGCATAAACGGCCAGGGCCTGGACGATGTCTTGAGGATGGAAGAAGCCCACGATGCTCCATGTATTCAAGACAAGACCGTACCCGAAGCCCGAGGCGAACCCGTAGCAGCACATGACCGGAAGGCTTTTCTCGAGTCCCGCATGGGCAAGCAGCCCGGCTCCATAGCCGATCATGCCCCATGCATACATCTGCCACGGGGTCCAGGGTCCTTGCCCGAAGAAGAAATTCGAGGCCAGAGCCGCAAGCGCGCCCACCAAAAAACCGCTGCGACGCCCGAACACGGCGCCCGCGATGATCGCGATGGCCGATACGGGCTTGAAGCTCGGAAACGGCGCGAATAGAATGCGGCCCGCCGCGGCGAGCGCGGCGAGCACCGCCACGGGCATGATGTCGCGCAAACGCGGGCGGCTTGCCTCATAACCTGCGAAGAACAGCAGCAGCGCGCAGGCCACCACGACCATGCTCACGAGCGCCGTCTGCTCGATGCCGTACCAGGCGCAGGCGACAAGCACCGCAGGCACCGCGCCCACGGCGAACGCTTCGGCGAGAAAGGGGAATGCGCGCAGCCTCAGCCGGCCCGGCGTGCGGACGACGGGCGCGTCGGACGTCTGCGCCGCATGCTTTCGCGTGCCCATCTAGACCTCCCCGAACAGGCGCGCCTGCGCATTCGGACGATAGACCAGATTGTTCGCGAAGAATTCTTCCGCGCCTTCGGTGCAGGCCATCTCGCCGTCGAAGAGCATCGACACCTCGTCGGCTGTCACCAGCGCGAAATCGAGGTCGTGCGTCACGATGACGACCGTGCGCCCCTCGTCGGCCAGCGCGCGCACGATGCGCGACGCGTCGGCGCACGACGCAGGGTCCAGGCCCTTGGTTGGTTCGTCCAAAAACAGCAGACGCGCGCCCGTGAGCAGCAGCTTCGCGAAAGCGAGCTTCTGCTGCTGGCCGCCCGACAAGTCATAAGGATGCTGTGCGGCATGCTCCGCGAGCCCGAAACGACGCAGCGCCTCGGTCTCGTCGTCTTCGCCGTAGCCGCAGCGCGCGCTCCATTCGTGCAATTCTTCTGCCACGCTGTCGCACACGAACAGGGCCTTGGGGTCTTGCGGCATCAGGGCCTGCGAGCCCGCCAACGCGTTTTTCACGCTGCCGCGCTGCGGTCGCAGGATGCCCGCCATCAGCTTGAGCAGCGTCGATTTGCCGCATCCGTTGCCGCCCACGAGCGCATGCACGCTGCCGCGGTGCACGCGCAGGTCCATGCCGCGCAGCACCCAAGGCGCCTGGCGGTCGTAGCGCACGAATGCGTCGCGCACCTCGATCGCGGACCCCGCCGACGCCAATTCCTCGCGGCGCGCCCTCCTGCGCGGGGCGATCTTCGCTTCCGCCTCTTCGCGCGACGCGGCCGCGCCCAAAGGCTCCAGCTCGACCACGCGCGTCGCGTACGCGGACACGTCTTCGGGGGCATGGGTCGCCATGACCACCGTGATGCCGAGTTCCCTGTTCACGCGCGCGAGCATGAACAGGAAGCGCTTGAGCGCATTGGGGTCGAGCTGGGCGGTCGGCTCATCGAGCAGCAGAAGCTGCGGACGCAACGCCAGCACGGCCGCCAGGTTGACCAGCTGCTGCTGGCCGCCCGACAGCGATTCGACATCGCTGCGCACCCACGGCTCGATGCCGAAGAAATGGGCGACCTCCGCCACGCGCCGACGCATCTCGTCCTGCGGAATGCCGAGGTTTTCGAGTCCGAAGGCAAGCTCGTGCCACACGGTGTCGCAGACGATCTGGGCGG
>USLD01000022.1 GCA_900555495.1 uncultured Slackia sp.
CAACCGGGCTGCCTGACGCACTTCTTTCACCGTTCAGGAAACGGGGTCCTTTGCACGTCTGGGGTCTAGTTCAGGGTTCCCGGTCTCCGAAGCGACGTTCGTCTTTTTTTGGATCCTTGCGTAGGCTACATCACGAAGGTCAGCGGCACGGCGGCCATCACCACCAAGTAGCGCAGCATGAAGCCGCCGACAAGCACGCCGGCGTCGGACGCGAAGCTGATCCAATGCGCCTTGCGGCTTTCCTCGAATTCCTTCGAGGTGAAGAACAGCAGCCACGTCTCAAGAGCCGTGGGAAGGATCAACCCCACGAACACCAAACCCAGCCAGAACCACGCGGCCCACTCGCCCGCCACCAGGCTCGTAACCGATTCGAAGCCGGCGGTGGAATCGAACGCCGTGATGAAGCACAGCGAAGCGACGAGCAGCATTTCGACGATCGGCAAGCAGAAGTGGAATTTCTTCAACACGCCCGCCTTGTTGAACTCGTCGGCATGGCGCACCACGGCCACAAGCAAAACCGATGCCGCGCCTGCGGAAAGAGCCGAAACCGTGAACAGCACGGGCAGAAGCGCATTGTTCCACAGGGGGTAGGTGTTGCACACGCCCAGCAGCGCGCCGGTATAGGCAGCCACGCACAGCGCAACCACGGCGCCCGCCATTTCAAGCCAGCCCGGCACCTTCTTCTTCATGAAGTCGAGCACCGCCGTGGCAAGAGCCGCCGCCATGAAAACGCTCAAAAAGACCACGCCCCACGTCATGACCGAGCCGAAATTGCTCAGCAATAGCGCGAAACGCAAAGGGTTATGCAGCCCCGCTTCGGCGTCCACCATCAAAAGCACCAATCCGATCGCCACCACGATGGGCGCGATGACGTGGCCGGCGCGGCGCATGCCGTGCGCCTCGGGATGACGCCAGCGCAGAAACGCCGACGTGATATAGGCGCCTGCTCCCAGGCCCGCGAGGAACAGATACCACGCGATCGGCGCGCCCCATACAGGTTCGATAGACATCCTTCATCACCTCACGTAGTAGATCTTGGACTTGGTCAGATCGCCCGCGATGGGCTGAGCGTTCGTCTCGACGATGCGCTTGGAGATATCGGACTCGGGATCGTCCAGGTCGCCGAACATGCGCACGCCTGCGGGGCAGGCCGTCAAGCACGTGGACATGCCCTCTTCGAGCGGCGCATACAGCGTGCAGAAACGGCACTTGTCCACCACGCCCGTGCGATGGTCCACCACGCGGGCCTGATACGGGCAGGCCGCCATGCAGTATTTGCAGCCGATGCACTTCTCAGGGTCGATACGCACGATACCGTCGGGGTCGGTATAGGTCGCCGCCGTCGGGCACACCGACTGGCACGGCGCGTCTTCGCAGTGCATGCACTGGGTAGGAACGGTCTCCACGCGCACGCACGGCTGGGCGCCGCGCTCGAACTCGTGGAAATCGATCAACGAGACATCGGCGGGAAGATGGTTCTGATTCTGGCACGCGATGCGGCAGGCATAGCAGCCGATGCACCTCGTGGTGTCGATAAGCATTCCGTAACGAGCCATTAGGCACCCACCTTCTTCACGTTCACGAGAACTTCCTGCAACATGCCGGCACCCGATTCGGGCTCGGCCTGACGCGTGACGAGCGCTTTATGCGACGCTCCGAACCCGAATGCCGCGCGAATCTCCTCCGATTCGCAGCCGTAATGCGGCGGCAGATACACGGCGTCGGGATGGATGCGGCCGGTGACGCGGACCTTCACCTGCACCGATCCGTTGTCGTTGGAAAGCTCCACCGTATCGCCGTCGGCGATGCCCAGCTCGGCGGCGCGCGACGTCGCCATCCAGACGCGCTCGGCCGCGAAATCCTTCGCAAGCTGCGCCAGCTTGTCGCTTGCCATGGTGTAGGTCTTGCTCTGGAACACCTGGTCGCCCGTAATCAGGCGCAGCGATCCGTCGGAAGGAGCCACGGCAGGCTCGATCCACGCAGGGACGGCCGTCATGCCGCCTGTCGCGTAGGCATCGCAGGCGAACTCGATCTTGCCCGACTTCGTGGCGAACGCGGGCACGCTGCCGAATTCCAGCTCGCAGCCGGGAATGGGAGCCAGGCCGTCGGACTTCAACGTATCGTAGGAAACGCCGTAGGCCGCACAATACGTCTCGTTGAGCTGATCGAGCGTGAAGGAGAAGTATTCGCCCAAGCCGCACGCCTCGGCCAGCTCGGCGACGATCCGATACGTCGGCTTGGTCTCAGGGTGCACCTGTTCGATCACGGGGTTGCGCAGCGTGGCCACGGTCACAGGAGCGGTGGCGGTGCCGACAATGCCGCGGCGCTCGAGATAGGTCGTCTCGGGCAGCACGTAGTCGGCCGTCTTGGCGGTTTCGGTCATGAAGCTGTCGACGACCACTTTGAAGCCGATCTTCGCCACGTCTTCGGCGGTCATGGCAGCCTGCGGGTAGTCGGCAAGCGGGTTGCTGCCGAAGAACAGCGCCACGTCGAGCGCGCCCTCGGCGGCCGCGGCCATGGCGGCCTGGCAGTCATTGGCATACATATAAGCAAGAGGATGCGCGCCTGCGCCGATCGCATAGCTTTGCGGATAGCCCACGGGCTTGAACACCGCCGGGTCGAACGCGCTGTCGTCGACCCACGGGCCCAGCGGGAACACCCAGCCGCCCTCCTGATTGAAGTTGCCAAGCATCGCGTTGAGCAGCAGGATGCAGCGCACGGTTTCAGCGCTGTTGCGGTATCCGCTTCCCACGGTGCCCGCCCACTGCATGTCCACGTAGCAATGCGGCGCGGCGGCGGCCAAGCCCTCGGCGATCTCGGCAATCTTGGCCTCGGGAATGCCGGTCTTCTCGCTCGCCCAGGCGGCGTCATAGGCGCGCACGCTTTCGGCAAAGGCCTCAAAACCAGACCCGTTGGCTTCGACGAACGCCTTGTCGTACAGGTCGTTGTTCAGCAGATGGCCCATCACGCCCAGAAGGAACGCCAGCTCGAAACCGGGGCGCACGCACACCCATTCGTCGGCCAGCGTGCCGATGCTCGGCAGGCGCGGGTCCACGACGACCACTTTGCCGCCGTTTTCGCGCACGTGGATCACCTCTTCGGTCTCCGCCGGACGCACGCCCTCGTAATAGCTCTTGTCCAGAAGGACGATGTATTTCGAGCCCTCGGCATGCGGCGCGGGGAACACGCCCAGGATGTTCGTGATGCCGGTGAGGATGTCCATGTCGGTCAGCACGGTGTCGGTGTAATAGTTAGCCGAGCCGAGCGCGTTCATGAAGCGCTGCGTGTAATACTGGTCGGTCGCGCGGGCGTCCTGGAACAGCGCCACGCGCGTCGGGTCGGCCTCCTTGATGCGCGCCGCGATGTCGGCGATGGCCTCTTCCCACGACACGGCGGAGAAATTGCCCTGCCCGTCGTTTTTGAGCGGCGTGGTCAAACGGTCCTCGGAATAGGTCGCCGCCGTGTAGCCCAGGCCGCGCACGCATAGATGGCCGTGCGCGAACGGATGGTCCTCAAGACCCATGAAGCGCCACAGCGCACCGTCCTGCGTCCATGCGCCCATGCCGCACTTGTTGCCGCATCCGTCGCACGTCGTCGCCGCGTACTCCACGACATGGTCTTCGCCCCACGCGAAAGCCTCGTCGCGCAGGCCGCCGACACCCATGCCGCCGAATGCGGCCGCCGCGCCCGCCGCGGCGCCGGCCGCGAGGAACGAGCGTCTCGTAAGAGCAGTGTTCGGCATAAATCGATCCCCCTCTTGCGTTGTCGGTTATTCTTCGTGCGCCGATGCGGCATCTTCGGCACAATCCGTCCGCCGCAAGGCGCAAGCGCATTATGGCGAAAGGAAATCGGCCGACACATGCCCCCTTTGAGGGAAAAATCCATCTCTACCCCCTTAGGGGGTATGCTTTTGTACTGGGCTTTTGGAAAAATAGCTTGGCGAAGCGCCCCGAGGCGCGAACACTGCGGCAATCGCTATACTGAACCGCCGTCGAAAACCCCCGAAGCCTTTGAAAGGATGTCGGCCTATGCAAGCCCCGCTTTCGCACGCACGATCGCTGAAACCATACGTCGCGCTCGCCCCGATCGTCGCCGGGCTCGCCCTTTCCCATACCGCCATGATGGTGGCGAGCTTCAACGGCCTGACAAACGGGTTCGAGGCGCTGCGCAGCGGCCTTGCGACTTGCATCGCGGCCGTCCCCATGCTCGTCGCCATGGCGATTCTTTACAGGGCGCGCGGACCGCTTCCGGAAAAATCCGTCGACACGGCGTTCTTCATCTCCATCATCGTGCAAAGCGTCTCCATCATGGCGCTTGGATCCAATGCGATCGACGGTTCGACAACGCCCGCGATCGCAACCTGTCTTTCGGCCGTCGCCTCCCTCTCTTGCTGGATATCCATCCTTAGCTGGCTGCGGCATATGCAAGCGGCATCGTCGATCGCGACCGTCCTCGCCACTTTCGGCGCCCTCAGCGTGGCCCAGCCCGTCGTATACGCCTTCGTTCTCATACCGCCCGCCAACGCCTGCCTCATCGCAGGAATGCTCGCCGTCCTTCAGGCTCCGCTCGCGCTCTTCATCCATAGACGCGATCCGCTCGCACGCCTCTCCGAAGCTCCGAACACGGGGTATTTCGGATTCGAAAGCGCCAAGACCGATACGCCGCGGCTCTTTTTGACCATGACGCTCAGCATTTCCGCGCTTTCATTGGCCATGGGCGTCGTCGAGGGATCGCCTTTCCGCTTCATCGAAGGCGGACCGCCGCTGCCGGGCGCCGGATACGTGGTCGTCACCACCGCCGTCACCGTAGGAATCATCATCGGCGCCGCATTACGGCCGCGCACCATGATGACAACCGGCATCTGGATTCTTATGCAAGGCCTCGGCATCACGGCGCTTCTGTTCTACGTGGCATTCCCCGAACGCCTCTCGATCGGAGCCGTGCTTTCGACCACCCTGAGCGCCGTCATGACAGGCCTGGTGTGGTATCTCATCGTGGCGTTTTCGCACTACGGAGCAAAAGACCCGTTCTTCTACGGCCTGGCGGGCTGGCTCGCCTACCTCGTGCCGCGCGCATTCGTCCAAATCGTCGTCGGCCATTTCTCCGACCCGCTTTTCGCAGACCCCCTCCTGCTGACCGCGCTGACCGGCGCCCTGATTCTGGCGTCGACGCAATTCGTCTTCATCAGGCTGCTCAAAACCGCCTACAGCGACAACGATGCCGCTCAGGAAAGCACTCGACGGCTTGAAAAGCTGCTTGGGCTGAAAGACACCCAAGGAAGCGGAGCGTCTATGCGAAAAGAACTCGTCTTGCACGACATCGGCAAGCTGCAGAAGAAATTCGGCCTGTCCGACCGCGAAGCCGAAGTGGCTGCGCTTTACGCTCTGGGGAAAACGCAACAGGCGATCGCCGAAGAGCTCTGCATCACGCCCGCCACGGTACGCGTGCACGTCAAGCACGTCTATGCGAAAACCGACCTGCACTCGCGCCAAGAGATCATCGACCTCATGGGCCGTCTATAGCCCCGGTAGCCGGCGGCTTTTCGCCCGACCGTCGACGATACGGACCCCGGACGGCCGCCCCGATCGCACCCATCGGCGCAATCGATCCGCAAGCGTCGTACGGGGAGCAAGCTTCGATACCGAAAACCGAGAAATGCGCGCCGCAACGAAAGACTTTTCGAGCCCTCATCCCGAAACGCAAAAGCGGCCCCTTCCCGAAAAACGGGAAGGGGCCGCTGCCGTTACGCATGACAAAAGGAGGGGAAGCGTCGCATGCGACGCCGAATCGGGCGGGCGGCAGGCTTTAAGCTTGGGGAGGGATCGAAAGCCCGCCGCCGCTTGCCCCGCTTCGGAAGGATAGCCGCGAAGGCTAGATCACTTCGAACGTCAGGCTGGCCTCGAGAGGCGACACCATGCCGTCGGCCGTACGGGCACGAACGGTGAGCTGATACTCGCCGGCCTCTTCGAAAGAGGTCTCGAACTGCCAGTTGACCCATTTATCGGCGGTCGCGCCCTCGGTGAGGCACTCGGTCCAGGTCTCGCCGCCGTCGAAGGAGAACTCGATAGCCTCGATGGCGCTGCCCAGGTCGTCGGCCACGCCCTCGAAAGTGATGGCGTCGCCCGCGAAGAACACGCAGCCGTCGGCACTGTTCATGATCTCGATCTTGTTGCGATACGCCGGATCGACGGACTGGACGTCGGGAACCTGCTCTTCGGCGGTCAGCTTGATGTCGACGACGTTGCGCGTGAAGTAACGAGCGACGGTCTCGGGCATCCACAGCTGGGCGGAAGGACCGGCTTCGCTCTTGAGCTTCTCGCCATTGACCTCGTAGACCAGCAGTGCATCGCGATCGAGGCAATACTGCAGAGGCAGGGCCTGGCCGAAGCCGTCGGCGCCGTATGCCGTCACGGTGTTCACGCCGTCCTCGAGGTCGGCCATGTCGACCACGGCCGCCAGGGGAACGCCGACCACGGCGGCCTGGCCGAACGGAGCACCCGTCGCGCAGGAGCACACCATGGTCTGCTCCTCGGACTCGTCCTCCATGTCCTCGAGGTTCACGGAGAAGCTCTCCTTGATGTTGCCGCCCACATTGATGTAGTAGGTCGCAACGCCTTCAGCGGGCTCGCCCACCACGAGTTCGTTAGCGGGCTTGGAGCACATCGAGGTGATCGTCGTGCCGAACACGTTGAACAGCTCGTCGTTGGGGGTCACGCCGTCCTGGTTGAAATAGAACGAACCCTCTTTATCGGCGACCTTGACGTATTCGCTCTCTTCGAGCTGCAGCGTGTGAGAGTCGATGGTGTAGCCGTTGTTCTCGTGCGTCGCACCTTCGGGCGCATCCTGGCCGCCCAGGATCGTCGGACCGCCGGCAGCCACGGCAACGCCGGTCATTCCCAGCAGAAGGGCGCCACCAGCCGCTCCTGCAGCCATTGCTTTCTTCTTATTCATAAGAAAACGCTCCTTCGTGTTTATTCTTCGTTCTCAAGACCGGTCGAGAACATCAAGGGCAGGTCGGAATCAGGACCGCCGGCCTTGATGACCTTGTCCTCGGCAGGCAGCTGGTCCATGGCGTTGACCATGACCTCATGCTCGCGGAAGCTCACTTCGCCCTGCTCGGTGGTTGCGCGAACGCTCAGGCAGTAGGCGCCGTGCTCAGGCGGAGTCCACTCGAAGGTCCACCAGATCCAACGGTTCACATCGGTATCGCCCAGATCGTAGGTCGTCCAGGTCTCGCCGTGGTCCATGGAGAACTCGAGGGTCTTGACCTTGTGGTCGAATGCGTCGACATAACCCTGGAAGGTGTAGGGCTTGCCGGTCTCGATGATCACGCCTTCAGGCGTGCCGCAGATCGTAGCGTTCGGACGGTTCACGTGGGCATCTTCCTGGTTCACCTGGCCGCAGACACGCTCATCCATGACGTCGGAAGAAACGATGTAGCCGGAAGGCTGCTTGGAGAAGATCTGAGCGTCATAGCCCTCGACCCAGTTGGTGCACGGGAAGCCGCGACGTGCGTCGAGATATTCGCCGCCCATCTTGTAGACCAGATAGTTGTCCTCGAGCTTGGCGACGTCGATACCGCTCTTGGAAGATCCGTCGGCACGGACGCAGCGCACGGAATTGGTGCCGTCGGTCATGCCGCCGGCGCGCTCGATCAACCAGCTCACAGGAATGCCCGTGATCTCGGTCTGGCCGATGCCGCCGCCGCCGGTCGGGTTGAGCTCGCAAACCATCTTAGACTGCTTGGTCACCACGACGCCTGCCTCTTCGGCCTCTGCGATAAGGTCGACGAGCTTAGCGGTGTACGGGTTGGGCACGTTGCCCTCGATGGTGATCTCCCACTCGTCCATCATGCTCTGAGGAAGGTCGAGGTCGAGCGCCGCATCGGAGCATGCATAACGCATGTGGTCGTAATAGCCGTGGACGAAGTCGTAGCTGTACAGGTCGTCCATGCTCTGGACCTTATCCTGCGTAAAGTCGAAATTGCCCTCGACGTTCTCGACGGTGGTGATGCTGTCCTTCAGAGCGTCGTACTTCACGTTCTCCCAGAGCTGCAGGCCGTTGCCGTCGCCGGTGGCGGTATGGCAGGACTCGCAGGTGCCGTCGAAGCCCTCTTTGAACTTCTCGGAATTACGGCTGTTGAAATGGATGCCGTGCATCAGGCGGCCGAACTCGTCGCCGTTATCGCGATGGCAGGTGATGCACTGCTCGACATCGCTGTAGGTCTCGAGGTCCTTGTTGGGAAGCACCGCATGGCGGTACTCCATGTTCATGATCGTCTCATTGAGGTCGGCGTGGCAGGAGTTGCAGCCCTTCTTGTCGGCATCCAGATAGTACGTGTTGTACGAAATGGTCCAGCTTTGCTGCATCCAGTGCGGGCACTCGTACTCGGTGGGAGTGCGCTGAACCAGCTTGCCGTTGGGAAGCTGGCGGACTTCAGGAGCGTAATCCTCGGCGATCTGGTCCCACTTCTCGTAGTTCTCGATGATGTACTCCTTGCCAGGATACTGCACATCGCCGTCGGGCTCGCCGCCGCGGACGATCTCCGCAGCAGTGGAAGCCGAGTCGGCAGCGAAAGCAGGCACTATGAGAGCCGACGCCGCAAGCACGGTCGCGATGCCTGTTACCATAGCGGCGCGCTTCGTCACCTTCTTCATCATTCCCCCTTCTTCGTTGCGACGGTCGGCGCGTCCTCCTCGAAGCGCTCGCCGCCGCCCCCTATCGGGCCCTTAAGGCCCATCTGACAACCCGAGATTAGCCTTGGACAAGCCTCCCTCGCATCAACACATCCGCGCTAAATGCCTGATAAAGCGTATAACCCATTTTGGTTGATGGGTGAAATGACCAGTACCGGACCGATAGCGACCCATTCTTCATGGACAGAATCGGGCTTTTCGCGCACAATGAAGGAACAGGTGACAAGACGTCCGCTCCACGCGGTCGAAGGAAGCTGTACGACCGCCCGAATGCACTAATTACTAAGGAGAGGGAATGCTCGCATCGTTCAAAGATGCAGGCCTGTGTGCGCTGTTCGCCGCCATCGGCCTTACCGTCAATCTAACCTGGTGTACGCTCGCAGGACACACCCCCGGCTTCACCGACGCCCTGTCGGGACTCGGCGTGCCCATCAATCCGCGCGCGTTCTTCCTCATGGGCATTCTCGCGATGAGCGTCGTATTCGCCGCGCTGCCCCGCAAAATGAGAGAGATGGAATCGTCGCTATGGCCCGTGGTCACGCTTCTCGCATCGGTCGGAACGGCATGCTTCGCCATCGCATCGAGTCAGAACACCTTTCCGCCGGTCGTCCTCGCCATCGGGGGCCTGCTCTTGTTCGGCGTCGGATACTTCTGGCTCACGGCACGCTTCGTGCTGCTGCTTGCGCGCACTCAGACTTTCATGCCCACCATCGCATGCCTTACCTTGTCGCTTATCGCCGAGCCGGCGCTGGTCTCCGCCGCCGAACGCCTTCTGAGCGTCGAGGTGCAAGTGTCGACCGTCGTGTTGATGCCTATTCTTTCCACGGTGTTTTTCCAATGCGCCCGAAGCGCCGCGCTCAAGCAGCGCAGCAGCGAAAAGACGGGGCGCACGGTATTCGGCGTGCCTTCGCGCCCGCGCGGCGAACAGAAAAAGGGCATGCGCGACGACATCCGGGACGCAATCATCCTGATCGCCGCCGCATCGCTCCTGCTGGCAACCGTGCGCAGCCTAAGCTTCGTCGGCCTATGGGGCGAGGGCCATATCGACGAGTTCGACCATCCGTCCATGACGTCGAGCCCGATGCTCTTCATCGCATACAGCATCGGCCTGGCCGCATTCTCCTATCTCGCCCTAGGGCGCACCGAAAGCTGGCCGCTGCGCCTGCGTTTCCAGCCTTCGTTTCTAACGGTCATCATCACGCTGTCCGTTTCGATGATTCTCGCGGGCGACCAGAACGCCGATCCGGCCTTGCTCGATACGCTCATGAGGCTCAACGATTCGTTCTCGCACCTGATGTTCTGGGCAGTGGTGGCCATTCTTCTCGACGTGTCCTCCATACCCTCCTACCGCGTCATCGGCACCGCCACGGCGCTTTACGCCGCAGGGTCGATTATCTGGGTGATATTCCTCGGAAACGCCGACGCCGTCGAAAACCTCATCGTGATCGCGGCCATCTACGTGCTGTCCATCGCCTCCATGTACTACAGCTGGAATAAGCGTGAATCCGCGCCGAGCGACGCGGCCGCCGTGGTGACCGACGCGCTGGAACGTCGCTGCGCCGAAGTGTCCAAGAAGTACAAGCTCTCGCCGCGTGAAAGCGAAATCTTGGTCTTGCTGGCCCAAGGCCGCACCCGAACCTACATCCAGGAAGAGCTGGTCTTGGCCGAAAACACCGTGAAGTCGCACGTCGCGCACATCTATACGAAGCTCGGCATCCGCGACCGCCAGGATATGATCGACATCGTGCTCGACATAGCCGACACGAAAGACGACAGGCACGCGAAAGAATAGGCTTGCATCCTGCGGCATGTTTTCAGACACGAAACGCGCCTTCGCCCTACGGCGAGGCGCGTTTTTCGTAGGAGGGGCCTATTCTGCGGCGGCAAGCATGCCTTCTATGCGAGAACGCGGCACGTATCCCGTCACCGAATCGATCCGCTTTCCATCCCGAAACAGAAGCGTCGTCGGCGCTGCGGCCACATCGAAGGCCCATGCCGCATCGGGGAATCGCACGGTATCCATGGCCGCGAAACGCACATGCGGATAATCGTCGGCCATCTGCTCGAGCAGCGCGCCGAGCGCATGGCATGGCCCGCACACCGGACTGAAGAATTCGACCACCACGAGACAGGTCGCGTCGGTCACCAGCTCATCGAAATTGCCCTTATCGAGTTCGACCAGGCGCATCGCACACCTCCGCAGCTGCGGCGCATACGCCGCGAGAAATCGTTTTCCTGCATTGTCGGAAACGGACGACGGCCGTCAAGCGAAACCGAGCGTCCCTTCGGCATCCGGATAAGCAAAAGCGACAAACCGCGCGTGAGACCAGGTGGCCGGATAGCCCCGCTTCCTGTCTAAGGGCGCAAAAAAGGGAACCATGCGGCTCCCTTTTTCATTCGTATGTTCTCGCGAACGCCTTCTACATGCGCTGCGGAGAGGAGATGCCCAGAATGCCGAGCGTCGTGGAAAGCACGATGCGAGTGGCGTCGCACAGGGCGAGACGCGCCTGCTTGAGCTTCTCGTCCTCGACCTTGAGCACCGGGCAGTTCGTATAGAACTGATGGAACAGGCTGGCGAGGTCCTGAGCGTAGTGCGTCAGGCGGAACGGAGCACGGTCGCGGGCAGCAAGGGCGATCAGATCGCCGAACTCGCTCATCTTGCGCATCAGAGCGAACTCGGACGGATCGGTGAGGACGCTCAGGTCCACGTCGGCCGGAATGCATTCGGCAGCCACGGCGTCCATGTCCAGGTTGTCTTCGCCCGAGTGGCCGGAAGCGTCGCGCAGCAGCTTGCAGATGCGGGCGTGCGCATACTGCACGTAGTACACGGGGTTGTTCTGGCTCTTCTCCTTGACGGCCTCGATATCGAAGTCGATGGCCTGGTTGGAAGAACGGGAGATCAGGGTGTAACGAGTGGCATCGGCGCCGACCTCGTCAACGAGCTCCTGGAAGGTGACCATGGTGCCCTTGCGCTTGGACATGCGGATCGGCTTGCCGTTGCGGAGCAGGTTCACGAACTGGCCGAGCAGGACCTCGAACTGGCCGGGGTAACCCAGGGCGTCGCAAACGCAGCGCACGCGGTTGATGTAACCGTGGTGGTCGCAGCCCCAGATGTCGATGACATGGTCGACGCGCTGGAACTTATCCCAGTGATAGGCAACGTCGGAGGCGAAGTAGGTGTACTCACCATTGGCCTTGACCAGAACGCGGTCCTTGTCGTCGCCCAGATCGGTGGAGCGGAACCACAGGGCGCCGTCCTTGTTGTAGAGATAGCCCATCTCGTCGAGCTTGGCGAAGGCGCGGTCGACGGCGGAGGTGCCGGCGTGCTCGCCCTCGGTGTCCTTGATGTAGACGGTGCGCTCGGAGAACCACTTGTCAAAGTCGCAGCGGACGTCGTGGCACAGCTGGCGCATGTTCTCGACCATCTTGGCGTAGCCCTCCTCACGGAAGTAGAGCATGCGCTCCTCGTCCGTGACGTGGGCCCACTTGTCGCCGTCCTTCTTATAGAAGGCAGCGGCCTCGTCGATGATGTAGGTGCCGCCGTAAGCGTTGCCACCCAGGCCCTCGGTGAAGGCGTCCATGTAGGGATGGGAATCCAGGTGCTCGTCGGCCTCATCCTGAACGAAGTTGTCGCGGTCCTGAGCCAGGAAGTCGCGAGCACCGTCGATATCGAGGCCCTCCTTCTCCATGATCTCAATGAGCTGCATGTAGCGGTAAGAAATGGAGTTGCCGAACACGTCCATCTGGGAACCGTGGTCGTTGATGTAGAACTCACGCTGGATGTCATAGCCGGCGTGGCTCATGACGCGGCAGAGGGAGTCGCCGAGTGCGGCCCAACGGCCGTGGCCGACGTGCATCGGACCGACGGGGTTGGCGGAAACGAACTCGACCTGGGTCTTCAGGCCCTGGCCGACGTTGGACTTGGCAAAGTCCATGCCCTCCTTGCGAGCGACGTCCAGGATGGCGTTGTTGGCAGCGGCGTTCAGGGAGAAGGTGA
>USLD01000023.1 GCA_900555495.1 uncultured Slackia sp.
CCCCCCTTTTTTTTTACCACGTCGGCGGCTTGCAGACCTTGCAGGCGCCGTAGCCGCTGTTGTAGGCATCGCTCGCGCTCATGGGCGTGAGGCTCTTCGAATTCTTGATGGTAGAGCACCATTCATAATGGTATTTCGAACCGCTCTTGGTGACGTAGACCGTTGCGCTCATATCCGGTCCCGGCTGCGGTTGGGGCTGGGGTTGAGGTTGCGGCTGAGGCTGGGGGTCGGGTTGCGGAGCGGGGTCGATCGGCGCAGTCGGGGCCGTCGTGAACCAGACCTCCGTCGTGTCGGAATAGGCGGTAATGCTTCCCTGGTGGTCGGTGCGGTAGACGTTGGAGCCGCTGAGAAGCTGCAGGACGCCCTTGGTGGGGTGTCCGTAGCTGTTATCGAGTCCGCACGAAATCACGGCGTGAGAAGGCGTCGTCTTGGCCACGAGAGCCGCCGACGTTCCTGTGTTCGATCCGTGATGGCTTACCTTCAGCACATCGACATGGCCGGGCGCGACTCGTGCCAGATCGGCCGCGTCGGCGTCTCCCGTGTAATAGAACGTTTTGCCGCCGTAATCCATCCAGACGACAGCGCTGTTTTCGTTTGTCTTGTCGGAGGCGATATGCGTGGGCGAAACGATGCGTGCGTTCAGTTTGCCGTCGGTGAACAGCGTCGTGCCTGTGATCGCGGGAACCACGGCGCAGCCGTTGCGCTCGAGAGCTGCGATGGTGCGCTCGAAGGTCTGCGTGGTGGAAATCACGTCGGGCATGAACGTGGTGCCGACCGCGAATGCGTCGAGCGCGGCCGCAGCGCCGCCGATATGGTCGGCGTCGGGGTGCGTCAGCACGAGGTAGTCGATACGGTCGTAGCCTCGGTTCTGAATGTACGACACGATTTTCTGAGCCGATTTCGCGGTGCCCGCATCGATCAGCATCGACTTGCCGTGGCCCAGCTCGACGAAGCAGCTATCGCCCTGCCCCACGTCTATGAAATGGGATTTCAGGAGCGGGTTGCCCGTTTTGACGCCGTTGAACATGCCGAGCGAAACGAGCATCATCTTGGTGCTTTCGGCGCGCGTCGCGTTACCTTGCGGGTTGATGTTCCAAGACGCGCCCATGATGCCCTCTTCGACGGCCCACAGCACGTTGCTATGCGCCCAGGAGCTTACGGCCGAGGCGTCGGGGTACTTCGTCCAGCGGTCCTCGTCTCCGCCGATGGAGAATCCGGCATTTTGCGCCTTACGCGCGAGGATAGAGGCGAATTCCTGGCGGGAAACGGGATCTTCGGGACGCAGGCGGCCTGCGTCGCCCGTCATGATGCCTTCGCTATAGGCCCAGTTGACCGCAGGCGTATACCAGGCGTTGTCGTACACGTCGCCGCACGGCGTTGCGTTGGTTTTCGGCCACTTCGACAGGTCTTCTCCGTCGACGCGGGCAAGCATGACGACGGTCTGAGCGCGCGTGACCGTTTCGTCGGGTGCGAACCGTCCGTCGGGATATCCCGTCACGATGCCCTCGGCGACGGCTCGGTCGATGATTCCTTCGTTTTCGGCCCAATGGCCGTTCGTGTCGCTGAACTGGCTGGCAAAAGCGCTCGGCGCAGCGATGCAGAGCGCGGCGCATGCGGCCGTGACCGTCGTCAGGAGGAATCGTCGGATTCTCGAGGATACGTGCATAATCGCTCCTTTCCGCAAGATTGGTGCATTAAGAGGATAGCATCACATCCTATTCATTGTTGAACAGGCATTTTTTGAAAGGATACGAGGAGCTTGCGTTTGGCGGAAAAGAACGGGACCGGAAGCCTTCGGGTATCCGGTCCCGTTCTGGTGGGGCGCAGACGCATGAACGGATGGAGGGGGCGTTCGTCCATGCGCCGCGCTGCGGGGGAATCAAGATATTAAGAGAGTCGGGTTAGTGCATTGCGCGCGGAGATACGACCGAATGCGCCGCATTCGCCTACGTTGCCGCCACCCTGATACAGATGGCCCCAGATAGATCCGAATTCGCCTGCGGAATACAGGCCGGGGATGGCGTTGCCGTCGGGGTCGCAAACCTCGCCCTTCTCGTTGCGAATCGGACCGCCATCGGTGTTCAGCAAAGCGGGAACGCAAAGCATTGCATAATAGGGAGCCTGGGCAATCGGCGTCAGTGTATCTGCGGGTCGATAAAATGCCAGGTCTTCGCCGCGTTCGACGAATTCGTTCCATTGGTTCACCGTTTTCGTCAGCTCGTCGGCAGGAACCTCGATAAGCGCTGCAAGTTCTTCGATGGAATCGGCGCGAACGGCCCAACCGTCGGCGACGGGGTCTTCCGACTTGTCTTTCGGGCATGCCCCCGCATCAAGTCCCGCTTGGTCAAAGACGAACCAGCCTTTTTCGGGCAGGGGAAGGTGTGCCATGCCGCCGCCGAACTGCGTAATGCCGTGGCGATAGCCTACATTGCGCGTGATGTCGGTGCCGGGAAGTGCGTACTTTTTGAAGTTGCTACAGCCGTCGAAGTCCTGGTAGAACCTGCGTCCATTCACGCCTACGGTGATGCCGTGCTGCTTGGTGGTGAAGGAATACAGAGTGGAAAGGAAGCGCGTGTTTTCAAGGTTGCGCAGCGAGAGCCAATATGTGGCGCCGCCGTGCATGTGCCAGAAGCCCGCGCCGACTTTCTGGCAGATGCGGTGTCCGTCGCCGGTGTTAGCCTGGCCGGCGTAGGGGTAGCCCTTGACGCCCGTATAATCCTGAAGCATCTTCTGGTCGTTCTCGAAGCCGCCGGTGCACATGATCACGCCGCCCTTGGCGCGATAGCGCTTGCCGTCGGCCACGACGCCGATGACGGCACCTTCACCGTCGCGGATGAGCGCTTCGATCGGGGTCGACGTTTTGTAGTCGATGGTGTTGCTGTTTTCCTCGACCAGGCCCATCAGGAATTCGTGGATGTGATGCGGGTGATCGCCTTCGGTTTTGAACAGGAGATAGCCTACCGTGTGGCTGTCGGGATATTCGGCGTACTCGTTGGTCTCTTCAGGCTCGGGGCGGTAGATGTCGAGCCACTCCTCTTTTGCACCCAGCCCCAAAACCCACTCGAGGTTGTGCATGGTTTCTTCGACGTAGGCGCGGATGGTCTCCTGCGGCGTGCAGTCGCCGATCAGGTGGTCGAGATAGTTAAGAGGACCTTCGGTCTCTTCGAAATACATCTGCCATCCTGCGCAGAACGGGCTGTTGCCGTTGGGGCGTGCTTCCTTCTCCAGAAGAAGGCACGACGCACCGTTGCCTTCTTTGGCGACGGTAACGGCTGCGGTCAGGCCCGCAATGCCAGCGCCCGCTACGATGACATCGTACTCGCCGTCCCAGGAACCCTCTGCCCCGGCGTTATCCGAGCTTTTGCCGCTCGGGGCACAGCCGACGATTCCAAGCGCTGCCGCGCTTGCGAGCGTGATGCCTGCTCCTTTGAGGAAGGAACGACGCGAAGTCTGGATGTCGGCGCTGTGCGCGCCCGCGGTGGTTTGAGCCATGTCTCCTCCTGTATGGTTTCATTCGGTTTGCGGCTCGTTTCTTTTTCGGATTCCCCGTCGAGCCGTTGTCCACAGTGATACCGAACGGCAAGGGGGCGTTCCTCTCCCGGAATGTCCTAATCTGTGAAAAAGCGAGCCTCCCGTATCCCCGAAGTGGATGATTTTCAAGAAAACGCCTGGTTGTACGCTGGCTAGGGAAGAGTCGGTCGGCTTGCGTTGGTGCGGTGATTTATAATTCGCCGAAGGGAGACGTACAGAGGGGAGATGGCGTGGAGAATCGTCTTCGCGGGTTTTGGGGCAAGTGTGTGCAACGAGGAGACGGCGTTCTTGCCCTGCTTGCCATGCTGTCTCTTGTCGCCGTCATCCTTTGGGCAGACATTCTCGGGCACGGGCTCGGGTTCGAATCTTCCGCCACGGCGGTTCAGGAATTGGGAAACTCGCGTCTCTTTTTTCTTGCCGGCTTTACTGTTGCGGCTTTGGTTTCGATTCTTTTGGCTCCTTATGCCGAAAGGATGAAGGGGCTTCCTTCGCGTTTCGTGTTGGCGGCGTCTGTGGCAGGAACGCTTCTTTATGCCGCTTCGCATGCCCAGCCGTTTTTGCCGCCTGACGTTGTGGCCATTGCCGGTCTGTTCTGCTGCGGGACGGGCTATTATGCAACGACGCTTCTTTCCTATTGCGAGCTTGCGAAGGTGAGACGCCTTCCCGTCGCCATCGACGTTGTGGCGACGGCTCTTTTCCTTAAGACGGTGCTCGGGTCGTGGCTGAGCGTTTCGGCACCTCTCGGAGTTCAAGTGGCTCTTGCATGCGTGCTTCCGGTCGTGTCGTTCGTTTGCCTTGCGGGCATGTCTCGCTTCGGTTCTGCCAGCCTGAACGACTATCGTTCTCGCAAGCCGCTCAGTAGCGCGGGCGTGTCTGACTTGCTTTTCCTGCTCGTCGCTGTCTCTCTGGTGCTTGCGGCCTTGCGTGGTACGAGTCATCTTGGATTATGGGGCGAAGGATACAGCGGATCGCCTGTTTCCACCATTGCGGGGTATGTCACGGTGGGGTTCGCCCTTTCTGTGTTCGCGTATTTCACATTGGTGCGCAACAGCAATAATCAGATGCTCGTCCGATTCCAGCCAGCTTTTCTGGTTCTCGCGGCGGGTTTCGTCCTTTACGTTCTGCAGGACAGCTTTCTCACCGAATCAGGGCCTTCCCCGCTTTTCGACTGGCTGTATTTGACCATCGAGTTGTTTGGACATCTGCTTTCGGGAACGCTCATCATCACCGCCATTCGTACGACGAAGCTTGCCGCGTGGACGTTCCAGGGCGTAAGCGATTCGGCGTTCGGCTTGGTGGCCATCCCCTGGATTTTTCTCGCCCAGGATGCATCGATTGATATCAGGCCTTTTATGGTGGTGGCCATCTTCCTGGTGATGGTAGCGGCGATTAGGCCCATGAGTACACGTCCCTTCGAGATAGAACGTTCCCTCGATACGGAAGGGGGCGTGGATTGGCATCGCGGGGGCGAAGGATTCGCCGAACCGCCCGCTGCTAGCGAGGCTTCGGAGCGCGGCGGCGTGCCGTCTTGCGACGAGAGGAATGTAAGCGTACATCGCGCTGTTTCGCTGTTGAGTGATGGGGCGCTCAGCCTTGCTTGCGGTCAGGAAAAGGGAAGCTGGAACGATTCTTCGTCGGCGGATGATTTTCGCGTCGAGCGTCGCCTTGCGCAATATCATCGGGAAATTGCGCAGATTCATCGCCTGTCGGCGCGTGAGACCGACGTGTTCATGCTGCTCGCCCAGGGGCGAAGCCGTCCGTACATCTGTGAGGTTTTGTACCTGTCGGACGGAACGGTGAAAACGCACGTGTCGCATATTTATCGGAAATTCGACGTGCATTCGCGTCAGGAGCTGCTCGACGCCGTGCAGGAAGAGGTCGTCCGCATGGACGAACGCGTGCTCGGGCGGTCGTGACGCGATGGTGCTTTGCCCCGTTCCGAAGCCACGAGGGCGCGCGTAAAAAAAGAGCCGGACCCCCGAAGGCATCCGGCTCTTTGGGAAAGTTCTCTTTCGCCATTTACGGAATGCGCGGAATCTCGAGCATCTTCTGCTTGAGCTCGGCTTCCATACGTCGCATTTCCGCTTCGGCCTCGGCGCGTTTCTGGCGGCCTTCCTGCTGGATTTGCATGACCTCGTCGAAGGTCTTGATCAGCGTCTCGTTAGTGTTTTTGAGGGTCTCGATATCCACGATGCCGCGCTCGGATTCGCGCGCCACCTCGACGGTGGACGTATGCAGCATCTCGGCGTTTTTCTTCAGCAGATCGTTGGTCATGTTGGTGACGGCGTTTTGAGCGCGTACCGCTTCGGCGGAGTTCGCGATGCCCAGCGCCAGCACCATCTGGCTCTTCCACAGAGGAATGGTGTTCACGATCGTGGTCTGGATCTTTTCGACCATGGTGACCTCGTTGTTCTGCACCAGACGGATTTGCGGCGCGGTCTGCATGGCGATCGTGCGCGTGAGGTCCAGGTCGGAAATCTTCTTCTCGAAGCGCGTGCACATGGCTTCGAGGTCCTGCGCCGCTTGGGCGTCTTCGGCGCGGCCGCTGGCGTGGGCCTTCGCGATGAGTTCCTTCAGCTCGACTTCGCGCACCTGGGCGAGCTTCTTCTTGCCTGCCAGGATGTACATGGTCAGCTCTTTGAAATACGTCAGGTTGAGCTCGTACATCTTGTCGAGCATCGCCGCGTCCTTCATAAGCTTCATCTGATGGCCCTGCAGTGCCTTCACGATCTTGTCGACGTTGCCCTCGGCTTTGTCGTAGCGGGCACGCAGCGCCTCGACCTTGTTCGCGCCCTTTTTGAAGAAGCCGAACAGCCCCTTTTCCTCGGTGGCGTCGAAGCTGCGCAGCTCGGTGACCACGCCGCTGATCAAATCGCCCACTTCCCCGAGGTCTTGGGTGCGCACGGTGGCGAGCGCTGTTTCGCTGAAGTCGGCCATCTTTTTCTGGGCGCCCGCGCCGTATTGCAGCACGAGGCCGGAGTCGCGCACGTCGATCTGCTGCGCGAAGCTGTCGACCATCTGCTTTTCTTCGGCGGTGAGCATGCTGTCGTCGAGTTGGTTGGCTGCGGCGGGCTGCTCTTCGATCGCTACCACGGGCTGTGCGGCCACGGTGGGAGTTGGCGCGTCGTCGAGGACGGGCGTCAGCGTGAGCGTGGGAGCGGGCACATCGTTTGCAAGCGGGTTGTTCACGGTGTCGGTCATGGAGTCCTCCTTGGACGTTTGAGCGGCGGTTCGGGCCGTCGTTAGGAAAGCGGCTGCTGCGGCTTCTGCGGGCCGCTTGTCTGGCTTTTGAGCGGGCTGTCGACCAGGCCTTCCTGGGCGAGCACGGTGCGCAGCACCGAAATGTCGGACGAGACGTCCCATGCCATATCGCGGAAGATGGAATCGAGCAGCTTTTCGAAGGCGACGCTCAGCGTGTCGAGGGTCGCTTCGATTTCGTGCTTCGAGGCGGCGATGTTGGGACCCTGGACGGGCTGCGCATCGAGGTCGCGATAGGCGTCGAGCAGCTTGACCGTGGTGGGCAGGTAGTAATCCATCAGCTTGCCCAGGTCGTCGATGACCTGGGGCTGTTCGGCCGCACGATCGAAAATGGTGCGCACGACGTGCTCGATCTGGTCGATTTTCTTCGAGATTTCCTCGCCTTCGATGGCGTCGTTGTTCGCGCGGATACGTGCGATGTAGGCCTCGCCGCGCGCCAGGAGAGCCTGGGCCTCGGGCGTCAGAGGTTTCTTTTCGGCTATTTCGGGAGCCACGCTTTGGGCGAGGTCCTGCTGATGGCGGCGATGCTGGGCTTCCATCTGGGCCTCGCGATACTGCTTGTAGGCATCGCGCGTCATGATGAGCATGGTTTCCGAGTCGTCGAGCGCCGCTTGTTTGAACATGCCTTTGCCAAGCATTTTCTTCACGTTTTTCAGAACGGCTTTCGGAGAGCTTGCCGTTCCTGCAGCCAGCTCGTCGAGCATGCAATGTTCGCGAACGCCGATGGTATCGCGGTAGTTCTCGAAGCGCTTGACCAGTTCGAGCTTTTTGATGCCCGCATAAAGCAGCGCCGCGCCGCCTGCCGCGAATAGCAGCGGAGGAAGGGTGAGCAGGACGCTTCCGCTGACGGACAGGATTCCCGCTCCCAGAAGGCATGGCACCATGAAGAAGGCTCCCCATCCTGCCATGGCGATACCCGCCGCGCGCGCTCCGCCCGTTTTCGCGTAAAGCGTCTGCATGGTGGCTTGCTGCTGCTTGCGCTGCACTTCTTTTGCGTATTCCTCTTGGGCGCGACGAATGCTGTTGGATGCCTGGGCAAGGCCTTTGCCGATGTTTTCGGCGGCCGTGCCGATAGAGCGTTCCACGGTTGCTTGGAGCTCGCGGTAGTCCTGCGAAGAGACGGCCTGTTGGACCGCGTCGCGAATCTGATCGCCGATGTTGTTGGATGCTGCCATGGGCTGCCTTCCCGATGCGCGCTTTCGTGGCGAAAGCGCGCCAGAGTCGGAACTTTGCGTTTCGGCGCTATTCTACCGCAGCGACGTTACGAAACCGCAACGCGACCGCGACGGCACGGTGTCTGCTCTAGGGATTGCAGCGCCCGCACGGTTCGTAGCCTTTTTCGATCAGCTCGTCGCGGGTTCCTTCGAAATCTTCCTTGTTGCTGTCGGCGATGTCGGCTGCCGAAGGGCACGAGGAATCGTGGAACTTGCGGCTGTTGGTGTTGAGCACGTAGGAGGCCTGCGTATCGCCGCTCTGCGCGTTGGAGGACTCGGTCTTGGCGGACTTGTTGCTCGAGCCGCCCTTGCCGCCTTCGGATCCTTGGTTGATGGCCTTGCTCGAAGTGACCTCGGGCGTGTCGTCGGATGCCCAGCTGTCGCCGGTGGCGTAGTCGATCCGGATGCCGGGTTCGATGTTGTAGACGAATACGTTGAAGCGCACGGCGCGCCCGCTGTCTTCGACCGAGAAGCCTTCCATCTGCACGCCGCGGGCGACCAGTTCGTCGCCTTCATAGACGGGGGTGACGCGATAGAGCACATGGTTGCCGGTCTTGCGCACGTAATCACCGACCAGTTCTTCGTAGGGCAGCATGCCTTCGACGTTCATGGTGCGCGTGCCCGTGATGAGGTTGCGCTCGTTGGCGTCTTCGCCGGCAAGCTGATGAGCGATTAGGTGGCTACGGTTGTAGAGGGCTTCTTGGTCGATGGTCTCGTAGCGCGCCTGCTTCCAGCCGCTGGGACGGACGTTGGAAATGTCGCCGCGCGGTTTGTCGGGCAGCGTTTCGGGACCTACCAAGGCGAAGGCGGTTTCGCATCGTCCCAGGTCGTCAAGGGGGCTGTAATCTTCGAACGGCTTGTTGGCGGCTTCGGGCGCCGATTCTTGTTCGGTGAAGCCCGGCTGTCCCCCGTTCACCTCGACGGAAAGTTCGCCGTCGTACGCGGGAAGCTCTTCGATCGTCGCCGCCGCTTGGCCTGATGGGGCTTCGACGGGCGCATTCGAGGCGTTGTTGCATGCGGCCAGCGGCAGCGCGAGCGAGCATGCAAGCGCGAGCGCGGCGAACAGGCGCGCGAAACGGAATTTCACGTCGGCGAAGCGGCTGTGCTCGACAGCCTCGCTGTTTTTGCCGTGCGCGCGAAGGGAAAGACGGGGCGAATGGTGCACGTGATTCTCCTGGTTTGATCGTCGACCGGCGGCAAGCGGTCGCTTGGGTTGTATGAGGGTGGTCTTCGCCGACGGGCGAACGGTAGGTCGCTGTAGCAAGGGCGTCGCGGCGAGCGGCAGGCTTTGCCGCGAACGGTCGATTGCGCTGCGACGCCATATTGCCGTTCGCCGGCTGGGGGCCGCCTGAAGCGCCGCCGCGCTCTCAATCGTTGTCGGCGAGCGACGCTACGCGAAATCGAGCAGTCTCCGCGGCTCATCGATCAGCGCGTCAGCGGTTGCGGCAAGGCGCTCGATGGGTTGGTACCCCCAGGTCACGCCGATACCGAACGCTCCTGCGTTATGAGCGACCAGCATATCGGTGTCGGCGGAATCGCCTACGTAGGCCACGCGTTCCGGCGCGACGCCGAGGGTCTTCGCCACGAGCAGCAGCCCTTCGGGGTCGGGCTTGCGGGGCACGGGCCCTTCGCCCAGCTCGAAGTCCATGAATCCGGGCATGAAGTGCGCCATGACGTCTTTCACGCCGCCGTCGAACTTGTTTGACAGCACGGCGAGTTTTTTGCCGCGGGCCTTCAGTTCTTCGAGCGTTTCCATCATTCCGGGATACAGGGTCGTGTGCGCGTGGCCGCAGGAGTCGTAGGCTTCCTTCCAGTAGGCAAGCTCCCTTTCGAGCTCATCGTCGGAAGTGTCGGCGGGTACCGCTTGCGAGATGAGCGAGCGGAGGCCGTTTCCGACCATGGCGAGAATCTCGTCACGCGTGTGTTCTGGGTGACCGAAGCGTCGCAGGGTTAGGTTGGTCACGCTGACCAGGTCGGGAAGCGTGTCAAGAAGCGTTCCGTCAAGGTCGAAAACGAAGGCGTCGAAGGTTTTATCGGCGGTCATGGATTTCCTCCTGCCCAGGTGTTTTCACGGTATTTTCCAGAAGCAAGTATAGGTCGCTTTGCGAATGCACTTCCAATTTCGCATAGAGGTTTCGCAATGCGGGCTGACTTTACGTCCATCCCGCCCTGCTGATTCCGTGCTATTTCTTCAATCTGAAACAATCGTCCATCTTCGCTTTGTCATTATGATGAGGTATGCGAAAGCGACGTTTCGCTCGCGTCTTGGAGGATGCGGGCATGCATGATACGAGAGGGGTTTCAATGGAAATCATCGTAGCCAAAGATTACCAGGATATGAGCGAGGCTGCGGCCGACATCATCGCCGAGCTCGTTGCCGAAAAGCCCGGTTGCGTCCTCGGTCTTGCCACGGGCTCCACGCCCGAGGGCCTGTATGCCGAGCTGGTGAAGCGCTACGAAGAGGAGGGTCTCGACTTCTCCCGCGTGGCCACGTTCAACCTCGACGAGTATCGCGGTCTGCCCGCCGATCATGAGCAGAGCTATCACTACTTCATGCAGAAGCACCTGTTCAGCCATGTGAACGTGCGTCCCGAGAACACGCATGTTCCCAACGGCGCCAACCCCGACGCCGAGGCGGCATGCGAAGCCTATGAGGCTTCTATCGCCTTGGCCGGCGGCGTCGACCTGCAGCTTCTCGGTCTGGGCCACAACGGCCACATCGGCTTCAACGAGCCGGCCGACGAGTTCACCAAGGAGACCAACTGCGTCGACTTGACCGAAAGCACCATCCAGGCCAACAGCCGTCTGTTCAACTCTGCCGACGAGGTGCCCCGTCAGGCCTACACCATGGGCATCGGCACCATCATGGCCGCTAAGCAGATTCTGCTCGTGGTCAGCGGCGAAGACAAGGCGCAGATCGTGCGCGACGTGTTCTTCGGTCCCGTCACTCCGCAGGTTCCTGCCTCCATCCTGCAGTTCCACCCCAACGCCATTGCGGTTGTGGACGAGGCCGCGTTCTCCGCGTGCGAGGAAATCGCCGAAGAGGCATGCGGCTGCGGTTGCGGCCATGACCACGAGCATGGCGAAGAGGGTTGCAGCTGCCACTAAGCGGCGGCTTGCCATCGTCTGTAGCGTGCCGGTTCGGCCGACCGCCGTCCGACGAATGCTCGTCGGATAGATGAAATAAAGAATGATACGGCCTGCCGCGTTTGCGACGGGCCGTTTTTGTGAAGAAAGGAAGGGTTATGAGTGCTCTTCAAATCAAAGGAGCGAAGGTATTCGTCGGAGACGCCTTCGAAGAGAAAAGCCTGTTCGTGCAGGACGGTCGCATCGTCGAGGGTCCCGTCGAGGGTCCGTGCGACGTGATCGACGCCGCCGGTTGCTATGCCGTGCCAGGCTTCGTCGACGTGCATTCCCACGGCGCCATGGGCTACGACTTCTGCGACGGCACGCACGAGGCGATCGACGCTATCTGCCGTTACCAGGCGTCGCGAGGCGTGACGGCGTATTGCCCCGCCACGATGACCTATCCCGAAGAGAAACTGGCGGGCATCGCCCGCTGCGCGGCCGAGCACGAAGACGCTCCCGATGCCGCGGCTCTCGTCGGCATCAACATGGAAGGCCCCTACATCAGCCCTAACAAGGTGGGCGCGCAAAACCCCGCATACGTGCAGACTCCCGATGCCGCCATGTTCGAGCGCTTGCAAGAGGCCGCGGGCGGGCTGTTCAAAATCGTCGATATCGCCCCCGAGGAACCAGGTGCTATCGAGTTCATCCGTGCCATGTCCGATTCCGTGCGCATCTCGATCGCCCATACCTGCGCGACATACGATCAGGCGCGCGAAGCGTTCGAAGCGGGTGCGGCCCATGTGACCCACCTGTTCAACGCCATGCCGCCTTTGGCCCATCGCGAGCCCGGCGTGATCGGCGCTGCTGCCGATGCCGGCGCGACCCCTGAAATCATCACCGACGGCGTGCATATCCACCCCTCGGCGGTTCGTGCGGCGTTCCGCCTGTTCGGCGAGGACAATATGATTCTGGTCAGCGATTCCATGATGGCCACCGGCCTCGACGACGGCGAATATAGCTTGGGCGGCCAGGCCGTTACCGTGCGCGGCAATCGCGCCACGCTGCACGATGGCACGCTTGCAGGCAGCGCGACCGACCTCATGGAATGTTTCCGCGTCGCGGTGTGCGATATGGATATTCCCCTGGTCGCGGCGGTCAAGGCGGCTTCGGTCAACCCCGCTCGCGCGTTGGGGCTGCTTGGAGAACGCGGCACGCTCGAAGCGGGCGCCATCGCCGACATCGTTCTTCTCGACGAGGACCTGGCGCTTCGCCGGGTCGTCCTGAGGGGCGCGGCACTGTAAGTTCCATA
>USLD01000024.1 GCA_900555495.1 uncultured Slackia sp.
CTGCATCACATACCCGATCGAAGACGCGCTTTCCAGCGGCGTGAAGCCGCGCACGGCTTCGCCGTCTTCCACAAGAGAACGGCCCGCCACGCGCACGGACCCGACGCGCATTCCCACGGGCGAAAGCTCGGGCTTCAGGCTGCGCAGCAACGTGGTCTTACCGCAGCCGGTCGAGCCCACGATCACGCAGAAATCGCCCTCTTCCACCTGAAATCCCACGTCGCGCACGACCCATGCAGGCTCGTCGGCACCGGTCCGCGAACGGGACGGCCGCCCCTCCACAGGCGGATACGCGAAGGAATAGCCTTCTACCTCAATGAACGCCACTGCCACCACTCCTTCGCCTGCAGCACGATCGGGATCGTCAAAAACGCGGCATAGGCCGCATAGCCCGCCTGCATATGCAGCGGGGTCATCACGGGGTAGAACTCGTAGGCCGAACACGCGGCCGCGACCAGCCCCGCATTCAACGCAGCCAAGGCGACGATCAGCCCCGTCAGCGCGGCATCGGTCGACCCGAAGCGATAGCGCTTGTACGTGGTGCGACGCGCTCCGCAGCCGTAGCCGCGGGCCCGCATGGCGTCGGTCCGGCCGATGCCGTCCTCCATCCCCCACTCCATCAGCACCGATACGATGCGGAAGCGACCCTGCGCCACGTCTTGTTTCGTGATGGGGGCGGCAGCGCTCGCCGCGTCTTGCACCGCGGCCACCGAAGCCCCGCGCGAGACGAATTGCGGAACCAGGCGCAGTACCTGCGACGCCATGAGCGTCACCGTCGGCGCGATATTGCCCAGCAGCGCGAGCGAATTCTCGCTGGTCATGCAGCGGGCATACGAAGCGAACCACAGAAAGACCGCCGCGAACATGCCGCCCGAGCACAGGCCGTAGACGACCGATTCGACATAGACGACCAGGCCGCCGACGTGAAAGAGTTCGGTCGAGCCCGACGCGGAGAACAGCGGGTTCGCGCAGGCCATGATCGCGCACATCGGCACGACCCACGCCAGCGAGCGCGCGGTTTGACGGGCGCCGCGCAGCACGATCGACGCAGCGAGCGCGCCCGCGAGCGAAAGCGCCACGTACACGGGATGCATGGCGGCCATGGAAAGCAAGGCCGCGCTCACGATGAACGCGAACGCCACCGCGGGGTGGTAGGACGAAAACGCGTGATGCATAAGAGGATGCGCATTCCCTTCTTTTTCTCGTCATCGAACGACCGCTCGGAGCAGGCGGCCGGCGATGCGCGCCATGGACCCCGTTTTCATCGGCGCATCGTCCGCGAAGAAAACGGGGTCCATGAAGCGCGAAGCCGGCGGAGGACGGATGCCCGTCGTTCGCCGGCTTTGAAACTTAACCGTTCAACGAGGTGACGTAACGCCAAACGACGACATCGCCGTCCGAAAGGACATACGACCCGCATGATGCCGTGCCGTCGACGCCGTTGACGGAGTACTTCCAGCCGCTCTGGCTGCCGTGGTCGAACTCGGCAAGGCCGCCGATGGCACGCACGTAGTTCGGGCCGCCGTTCGGCGTGGTCAGCCGGCACAGCGCGTCATAGACCGTGGACCCTTGGGGCAACGAGAACGAACCCGACCCGGAAACGGGATTGCCGACGATCGAGGAATCCACCGTCACCGTCACATTCACCATACGCGCGGCGGAATCGCCATCCGCCGGGGACTGCGACTGCGGAGCCGGAGCCTGGCTCGTGGACGCAGGGGCCTGCTGGACGATCGCGACCGTCGCGGACTCGGACTGCTCGGCCGAATCCGACCGCACGCTCGCAGGCGCGGAATCACCGGGCGTTTCGTCGGCTTCGTGCGATGCATCGGACGCGTCTTCGTCGGGCGCTGCGGCATCCTCCTCGTCCGCCTCGACAACCGGCTCGACGACCGCAGGCTCCAGAGCCGTCGTTTCACCCCCGTCGGACGGTCCGCCGCCTGCAAGCGAGAAGGCGGAGATGCCGATCAAAAGCGCCGACAGCAGCGCGACGGCCCCGATGCCGATGCGCTGGACGCGTGCGTTGCGCGAAGCGCCAGAGCCCTCGGCGGGCGGCATCGCGACGGTCTCGTCCGTAGACGAACCCACATTCAGCGCCGCCGCAGCAACGGAATCGCGCTCGGTCCGGGGCGCAAGCGGCTTGGTCTTGTCGTCTTCCATGCGACTACCTTCCATTCGCCTTGCGCACTTTCATGGCCCACACGAGCGCGACCGCCAGACCGCACACGCCCACCGCCAGGCCGACGAACGGCCACCACGGCATCGAACCGCCCTGCATGGGCTGTTCGGCATCGGCTGCATCGGCGGATGCCGCCGCAGGCTCGGCGGAACGCGGCTGCGCGGACGATTCGACGACGTCTTTCGCCGTCTCTTCGGACGCCGCAGACGCTGCTGCGGCTTCGGCCTTGGCGGGCGTTCCCGTCGCCGAAAGCACCGTCTTGCCGGCAAGCACCGTCTTCACGACGTTGGTGGGCGAAGATGCCGCGCCTTGGGAACCCGCAACGCCGCCCGGCTGCACGGTTTCGCCGGAAGCGTTGCCTGCGCCGCTATCGGAAGCCGTCCACTTGGCGAAAAGCCTCATGTCGCCCGCAGGGGGCGTCGCGAAATCCCATGGCTGCGTGCATGCCTCGTCGGCATGCCATCCCGCGAACGAGAAACCCTTGCGCGCAGGGTCGGCGGGACGCGTCAGGGCCTGGCCCTTCGCCACGTACGCCGTTTCGACCGCGCTGCCGCCGCAGGAATCGAACGTCACTTTCCACGAGTCGGCGGGCGCCAGCGAGAACAGCACGCCGGAATCGTTGGCGTAATACAGGTTGCCCTGGGCGTCGGCCACCACCGTGGAGGTGCAATACTGCTGATGCGCCTGGTCAGGCACGTAGATCTGCGTGACCGCATCGTCTTCCAGGCAATACGAGTACACGCCGCCCGGCTGGCCGTTGCACGTGAAGTACGCGTAGGTCTTGCCGCCCGTCGTGGACACGAGCGGAGAGCCCTGGGCCTTGCCGTAGCCGCCGCGCGCCGTGGAGACGACCTTCATAGAGGCCACGTCGATCGCCGAAACGGTGCCGTAGCCCTGCGCGTCGACGCCGCAGACGAACGCCATGTCCCCGGTTGCGGCAGGCGTCGACGTGGACTCGGCTGCGAATGCGACCGATGCCTTCAATGACAGCGAATCGCCCGTGCGCACGACCTTATGCAGGGTGCCGTTGTCGCGCGACACGACCAAGAACGCCGCGTCATCGCCGGGGATCGAAATCACGCCTGCGCGCACCGCGCCGCCGAGGCCTTTCACACGGGACAGCAGGGCGCCGGTCGCGCCGTCGATGAGCGAGACTGCGCCCGACTCGTCGCCGATCACGATATCGTCGCCTGAAGAAGCCGCACCCGCCCAGTAGTAGCCGGCGGCTTCGTCCGTCAACGCGGAATCGGACACCTTCGTCCACACCACACGACCGTCGCGCGCATCGACGCACACCAGGGCGCCTGCAACGGACAGGTCATGCGATGCGCCCAAGCTGCCCGCCATGGTGAAGCCTGCGTAGATGTAGTCGCCGTTCGCCGTCAGGGTCGAAAGGGCCTGGTACTGATTGCCGGCGTGCGACTCGAGCGCAGCGAGCGCGTCGCTGACCCACACGCATGCCAGCGTATCGGCCGTAAAGGCCGCGAGGCTTCCATCCTCGCGCGGAACCACCACGACGCCGTTCACGTATGCGGGACGGCAGAAGTAGCCCGCCTGCGCGCCGATCGAAGCCTGCGCGGTCTGAAGGCCAGTCTTCATATCGATGACGCGCAGGGTGCTGCCCGCCACCACGTACAGATTGCCGTTGACGATCAGCGGGTCGGAGCCGCTCCTGAGGCCTTCGCCGAACTCGTATACCCAGTTCAGCTGCGTGCCCGTCATAGGCGTAGGAGCCTGCGTGACATTGCCGCCCTGCGTGGAGCCGCCGAACATGGGATGCTGCGCCTCGTAGTCGGGGCGCGGAGCGTTCGGGTCGACCACGACGTCGTCGGCATCGGGAAGCTCGGCGCCATACGTGGTGTAGCACCAGCTCACCGCGTCGCCTTCCTCCAGCACGACGCCGCCGGCGCCCAGCTCGGAGGCCTTGCCGTTGACGAACATCTGCCAGTATTTGCCGGTGGCCTCGTCCCAGCCCAGCACGCGGCCGTCGAAGGGCGACGCGATCGTGTTGAGGAACCAGCCGTATGCGCCCGTGCCGTAGTCGGCCGCGATGCCGGCGGCAGCGAAGGCCGCCTCGGACAGGTCGGCCGCCGTGGCGCCCTTGTCGAGCGCATACGTGCCGGCCGCGGCCCAAGTCTGCGTGGCGCCCTCGGCATCGACGCCGATGACGGACATCGTCGCGGAAACCTTTTCGGCCTCGGCGCCCGAGACATCAGGCTGAGAAGACGGGGCCGTGTCAGCCGAGCTCTCAGGCTGGGGCGCGACGGACGCGAGGTCGCTTTCGGAAGACGGGGCCGAAGCGGCATCGTCGGCCTGCGGAACCGCAGGCTCGACCGGCAGAGCACCTTGCTCGGCTTCATCGGATGCGGGCGCTTCGCCGTCGGATTCCGAATCGGTCTCGTTGCCGGAATCGAGCGCGATAGCCGGCTCGGCAGCAGAATCGCCGTCGGTTTCGGCGACCGCGTATGTCGGAGTGAGAGATGCGACCAGGACGAGCGAGAGCAGCGCTGCGAATACCTTCTGCAGCATGCTCGCGTTTTTCTCCTGAATCGCGCGAACGATGGTTCCGTGCATACGAACACCTTTCTTTCCAGGGCCTCAAGACGACGGGTATTCCGACTTATCGCGATGCACGGGCCCTTCGAAGCCCGAGCATACGAATCACGGTTACTGGCATAGCCGAGGGCTTCCACCTCGATTTCCCCGGAAGGACTCGCCTTCCTGCGCTAGCGCGCGCATCCGTCACGGCCATTGTGCAATTCGGCGCCATTGTATCATCGCTTGCACCCACCTGGAGAAACGTAGTCAAGAAGCCGCCCTTTTCCCACGATGCCGCGAACATGCCCCTACGGTCTCGGTGGACGACAAACGATAAACTTGCACGCTGGACGCAGTTCGAACGACGAAAGGAATCGCATGTACAACGCAAAGCAGGTCATCGTGGTCAGGCGCGACCTGAAGATGCGCAAAGGGAAAATCGCGGCCCAATCGGGACACGCGTGCGTCGAGGCCGTTCTGATGGCGCTCGCGAAAGAAGACCGCCTCTCCGACGTGCGCGTCGAAGACGGCTGGGTGCAGCTGGCGGACACGGGTCGCGACGCAACGCCGCTTTCCGAATGGTTCGCCCGCGGCGTCGCCAAGATCTGCGTCTATGTCGATTCGGAAGAAGCCCTGCTCGACCTGGCGAAACAAGGCGAAGACGCCGGGTTCTGCGTGGCGCTGATCCAAGACGCGGGACACACCGAGTTCCACGGCGAGCCCACCTACACCTGCCTGGCGTTCGAGCCGCTCTACCCCGAGCAGATCGACCCGATCACGGGCGAACTGCCGCTGTACTAGAAAGCCGGGCTCGCAGGTCCTTCGCCCTGCCGCTGGCGACGAGACGCACAGGACCTACGTATCCTGCGCGCGATAGACGTATCGCAGGCGATCTCCCGCATCATCGGACATGATTTCGACCACGTCCTCGAAAATCGCCACCTGACGCTCGTCGATGGCACGATCCTCGTGGTAATGCCCGAAAAACCACCGACGATAATCCAGCTTGCGCTCGACGTCTCCGAGAAACAGCGTCAGCTCGTCGTTTTCGTACGTCGGATTCAGCCGATGCTGCGCCGTGCTGGCGGCGCAGTGAGTCAGCACGTAATCGACCCTCCACCCGCGCGCATCGAGGGCCGCCCAGGCGGCAGCGCGTTCTTCGGGCGAAGGGATTTCCTGAGGCCACCAGCTTATATGCGGCGTACGACGGGCCTTGTCGACCGAGCGGGCGCCTCCCATGCAGAAAAACGAGCGCCCTGCGATGTCGAACACCTGGCCACGCATCAAATGAAACACCGAATCGTTGACACGATGCACCGTGCCGCCATGCCACCGTTCGACATCCATGGCCTCGAGCATGTCGAAATTCTCGTGGTTGCCGTCCACGAAAAGCGTGGTGAACGGCTTTTTATCGAGCCAGCGCAGCCAATAGGAGTATTTCGATCGGTCGGCCCACACCAAACCGAAGTCTCCGCATACCACCAGGTAGTCGTCCTTGTCGAGCTCACGGCCGACTGGAAACGTCTTATTGAGCCTGCCGATCTCGCTTGCGCCATGCGTGTCGCCCGTGATGAAGATTCGATTCGCCACGACGAAATCCTTTCCTGCGGCGCCGAACGGACGCACCCCGCCGTTCGCCCGTCGCCACGGCTGCGGACGTTTTAGAAGAACATCGCCTTCAATCCGATAAGCACCAAAACAACGCCGCCGACGATCTGCGCTTTGTCGCCCAAAACGCCGCCGAACCTCTTTCCGAGAGCCAAGGCGACGAAACAGCACGCGCACGTGGTCAAAGCGATGATCGTAGCCGATACGGCGATGCCCACATTAACGGCGCGCAAACTCACGCCTACGGCGAAGGCATCGATGCTCGTAGCGACCGACTGCATCAAGATGACGCCCGCCGTCAAACGCTCGGCTTCGAGCGAGCACGACGTTTCGGGATTGCGCAGAGCGCTCACGCCCTCTTTGATCATATTGCCGCCGATGATGCCCAGAATGACCAGGGTCACGATACCTGCGTAGGTTTCGATGATGTCGCCGACGATGCCGCCGAGGAAAAAACCGACCAGCGGCATGAGTCCCTGGAACACGCCGAACGCGATCGGCAAGGCGAACAGACGAGCGCGCGATGCCCCCTTGTAGCAAAACGAGTTCGAAAGCGTAACGGCGAATGCGTCCATAGCCAGGGCGAAACCCAGCACGATGATTTCGATTACGCTCACAGCACGAGCCCCTGTCCCCACTGCATGACCGCGCACACGAAAATGGGCATAAAGGCGGCGGGGAGATAATTCGCCACTTTGATATCGGTCAGCTTCAACATATTCAATCCGATGGCAAGCAGCAGGAGGCTTCCCGCACACACCATTTCATTGATCACAGCATCCGTCAAAAACGGCGCGAGCAGGCTGGCCCCCAAACTCAAAACCGCTTCGTAGGCGAAAACCGCCAAACCGGAAAACGGCACGCCCACGCCGAGCGTGGTGGCCATGACCATGACGACCACCATATCGATGACCGCTTTGGCGAACAGCGTGGAATGATCGAGCTGCAAGCCGCTTTGCAGCGATCCGAGAACCGCCATGGAACCGATGCAGATAAACAAAGACGCCGAGATAAAGCCATCGGAGAAATTTCCGAGAGCGGTCGATCCCTGGAACGCATGGTCTATCTTGGCCTGGACCCAATCGCCGAAGCGATGTATCCATTTGTCGATATCGAGAGCGAATCCGATCAGGCCGCCGATAACGATCGAAAGAACCGTCACCACGACGTCGCCGCCCTTGACCATGCCCTGCACGGCAACCAAAATGACGCACAGGCCCAACCCCTTCATGAGGAAGTCGCCCAAATCGTTCGGCATGCGACGCTTGAAAAGCAAGCCGAGCACGCCTCCGAAAACGGTCGCAAGACCGTTGACGAGCGAGCCTAGAATGATCATGCGCATTCCTTTCCCGTAATCAATCGTATGTGCCGGCAGGCAGCCATCGCATACGACACGCAAGCAAAAAGCGCGGCAACGAACCGCGCTTCTGCATTCTACTCTTCGATGCGCTTTTCAGACCCCTTCGAGCGCGACGATACCTTGCGCTTGACGACCTTCGGGTCATCGAACGTCGCTGCGATTTCCTTGTCGAGCTTGGTAAGGATGGGCAGCGTGCCCAAAAGGACGCCGCCGATCGACACCACCACGCCTGCGATGATGAACCAATTCGCAACGCCGGTGAACTCTGCGCATGTGCCGGCAAGCGCAAGGCCTATCGGAGAAGAGAGCGCCGAAACGGTGGTGAACAAGCCCATAACGCGGCCCATTTTCTCGGGAGGGACGCGTTTCTGCAGCACGGCGAGCAAGGGACCGTTGAAAAACGCCTCGATCACGCCCGAAACGCCCGCAAGGATGACGAAGAACATGAACATGTCAGGCGTCAGCAAACCGGTCAGCACCAAAATGATGCCGGCGAAAAATCCCGACAACGCCACCAGGCGCAACAACCGGCGCCCGCCACCCCACACGAACAAAATGCCCATGCCGACAAGCGAGGTCACGCCATAGGCCGCCTCGACCGTCGATGCCATATAGCCATCGCCGTTGAACTGGTCGTACGTCATCAGCGGGAACAAAGAGTTGATACCCGCATACATGGCCATCACGCCCATGACGATAGCCGCCATGACCAGAAGGCCGCGATCGGCATTGAGAGTCGCGAAACCTGCTTTAAGGCTCTTAATGGGATGGCGCGCTTCATCGCTCGTGTCATGGAAATCGGGAATCTTCGCCGTAGCGATCGTAGCGACGGCCAACGCGCAACCCAGAGCGTTGAGGAAAAGCACCATCTGGAAGCCGATGGCGGTATAGAGGAATATGCCGAACACCGGGCCGACGATCAGGGCCATAGACCACAGGCTCTGGTTGAGCGTATTGATGCGCACGAGGTGACGCTTGGGAACGAGCAGAGGCATGGTCGATTCCATGGCCGGGATATGGAAAGCCTGACCGACGCTACGCAAGGCGCTCATGACCAAGACCAGCTCGACCGAGACATGGCCCATAAAGATGATCATGCCCATAAGCAGCGCCATCGCTCCGACGAAGGCATCGGCCGCCATAAGCACGTATTTTCTATTGAATCGATCGGCAACGACGCCGCCGATCGGGGACAAAAGACCTTGAGGCAACATGGAACACAGCGACGCGATGGCCAGCATCAGCGCCGAATCGGTTGTTTCGGTGACATACCAGACGCCCGCATACATCGACGAATACGCCGTCAGGATCGAAAACGCCTGACCGATCCAGATCGTAACGACGATACGCTTCCAATTCTGAGGAAGACCAGGTTCTTTCGCTTTCGAAGCGTCTTCCTTCCTGTGCTCGGCTTCCTCTTCAGCCCGCTTCTCGAGAGTGCTCATACGACCTTCCGTTTACGCTCGAATATCTCCTTTCGCCTGATACTAGCAAGCGCTTGAGAGCGCCGCCATATCGAACAGTCCGGCAAGCCGGCGATTCCAGATTCCCTTCATCTCAATAAACGAGGAACATGCAGCATCGGGCGCCATCTTGTGGACTAGCAGATGACGTCATCCCGCCGCTCGTGGTCGTATTTTCTCGAAATCCACTTCGACAACGAGCTCCTATGCCCTACGACCGCCGCCATAAGCGCTCTTGCGACCGGCGGCGAACGCACTTCCTTTGCGAGCCGTCTTCTTCAAGTCGGCCAGGACATCCTTCTCGGCAGCACCCTCGATCTGGGAACGAAGCTTGACCACTTGGTCTCGCAAGCGGGCGGCTTCCTCGAAATCCATGCTGGCAGACGCCGCGGCCATATCCTCCTCCATGGCTGCTATCATGCGCATGACTTCTGAACGGGAGAATTCGGCAAGGGTCTTGTTCACCTCTTCGGCCGATCCTACTTTTTCGCCGTCGCCGTCGGACATGAAACCCATGACGTCGTTGATCGCCTTACGCACCGTTTGCGGCGTGATGCCATGCTCCTCGTTGTATTGCATTTGCAAGGCGCGGCGGCGGCGCGTTTCGGAAATGGCACGATCCATGGAATCCGTGATTTTGTCGGCGTACATGATCACCTGACCCGACGCATTGCGCGCCGCGCGGCCGATCGTCTGGATGAGGCTGCGATGATTGCGCAGGAAGCCTTCTTTGTCGGCATCCAAAATGGCCACAAGGCTCACTTCGGGCAGGTCGAGGCCTTCGCGCAAGAGATTGATGCCTACCAACACGTCGAATTCGCCCCTGCGCAAAGCGCTGAGAATTTCGACACGCTCAAGCGTCGCGATATCGGAGTGCATGTATCGAGCGCGAACGCCTTGGTCGAGCAGATGGTCCGTCAAGTCTTCCGCCATTTTCTTGGTAAGCGTGGTGATCAGGACGCGCTCATCGCGTTCGGCCCGCTCTTTCGCCTCTTCGATGATGTCGTCGATCTGGCTGGCGATGGGACGCACGATGATTTCAGGGTCGAGCAGACCGGTAGGACGAATGATCTGCTCGACCTGATTCTGCGTGACCTTCTCTTCATAATCGCCCGGCGTCGCCGACACGTAGATGAACTGAGGAATGCGCTGCTCGAACTCGTCGAAGCGCAGAGGCCTGTTATCGAGGCAGCTCGGCAGGCGGAAACCGTGCTCGGCCAGCGTGACCTTGCGGCTGCGGTCGCCCTCGTGCATGCCGCGAATCTGCGGCACGGTGACGTGGCTTTCGTCGATGATGCAGAGAAAATCATCCGGGAAATAATCGAGCAATGTGTAGGCGGGCTCGCCAGGAGCGCGGCCGTCCAGATGGCGCGAATAATTCTCGATACCGCTGCAAAAGCCCATGGTTTCGAGCATTTCCAGATCGTAGTTCACGCGCATCTCCAAGCGCTGGGCCTCAAGCAGCTTGCCTTCCTCCTTGAACTGGGCAAGTCGATCGCGCAACTCCTCCTGGATGCTCTTGATGGCGCGGTCCATCTTAGGACGGGCCGTGACATAGTGCGATGCGGGCCAGATGGGAAGCGCTTCGTATTCGTTAAGCACCTCGCCCGTCACGTTGTCTATCTCTTGAATGCTCTCGATTTCGTCGCCCCAGAACTCAATGCGCACGGGGTTGTCCGCATACGGAGGGAACACGTCGAGCGCATCGCCGCGGACGCGAAACGTGCCGCGTTTGAGCTCGTAATCGTTTCGATCGTATTGAATGTCGATGAGCTCATGGATGACGTCGTCGCGCTCGGCTTCTTTCTCCTTATCGAGAAATACCGCCATACCCGCGTAATCCATCGGCGAGCCGATGCCGTAAATGCAGCTCACCGACGCGACCACGATGATATCGCGCCGTGACAGAAGGCTCGAAGTGGCCGCATGGCGAAGCTTTTCGACTTCTTCGTTGATCGAAGCGTCCTTCTCGATGAACGTATCGGTAGAAGGAACGTAGGCCTCGGGCTGGTAGTAGTCGTAATACGACACGAAATACACCACGGCGTTATGGGGAAAGAATTCCTTGAGCTCGGCGGCAAGCTGGGCGGCGAGCGTTTTGTTGGGAGCCATGACCAGCGTTGGTTTCTGGACGGCCTCTATCACCTTCGCCATAGTGAACGTCTTGCCCGATCCGGTGACGCCGAGCAGGTTCTGATAGCGCAGGCCGCGACGTACGCCGTCGGCCAGGCCCTCGATGGCCTGAGGCTGATCGCCCGCGGCCTCGTAAGGGCTGACTAATTTGAACTGCGGCATTCTTTCCGCCTCCTTACATTGCGTGATTGGCTCTCATTATACCCCACTCTACCGTCAAATTGCAATAAATCTCCCAAAAATCGCGCTTATTTTCCGTTTTTTGATGACATTGACAATTTTTTTGCCAGATATTATGATGGTGTCGGATAATATGAAAGGATTGATTTGAACAATGACAACAACGGTGAACACAGACCGCACCGCTGCGGTCGAGCGCTTGTATGCGTATTATGAAAACCAGGGACCCTATCGCTGCGCATTGGGCATGGATCCCAACTCTCCTCTGGCCGCCACCGCCCTGATGCATCTGGTCAGCGACCGTAAAATCCTCTCCCTGGCCAAGGTGG
>USLD01000025.1 GCA_900555495.1 uncultured Slackia sp.
AATATGATGAAAACGGCAACCTGCTGACCTCCACCGATGAGAATGGCCACACCACGACCTACACCTACGACAAGAACAACCGTGCGCTGACAGCTACGGATCCCATGGGCGGGGTGACGACTTATACCTACACCGAAACCGGCCTCATTAAGACCGAAACGGATGCTCTGGGGAACGTAACCAAGTACAGCTACGACAAGAACGACAATGTCATGGGTATCATCGACCCGGAGAACTATATCTGGACGTATACCTATGATGAGGAAAACCGTGTTGCCTCTGCCATGGACGGCAACGAAAACAGGACCTACTATGCCTATGACGGTAACGGTAATCTGATCAAGGTCGAGAATCCGGATGGCGGTGTGGAAACCTATACCTACGATCTGAACGATCAGAAGACCAGCTATACCGACGGCGAAGGCTACACCACTTTGTATGCATACGATGAGAATGGCAATCTGATTTCGATTACCGACCCTCGTGGCAACACCAAGACCGCAGAGTACGACGCGCTGAACCGGCAGACTGTTGTTACCAACGAAGAAGGCGGAACGGTCCAGTACACCTATGATGCGCTGGGCCGCGTGACGCAGGCTGTCAACGAGGACGGCGCAGTCACCAAGTACACCTATGACGCCAAGGACCGCGTGACGGCCATCGAAGACGCATACGGCAATTTCCGCCGCTATGAGTACGATCCCATGGATCGTGTTACAGCGGAAACCGACGAAAACGGTGTGCGCCGTACCTATGAGTACGACGCCAAGGGCAACCTGGTCAAATACACCGATGGTCTGGGCAACAGCGAGACCTACACCTACGATGCCAACGATAACATGGTCACGCTGACCAATCGTAACGGCAATACCTACACCTATACCTATGATGCGGTCAACCGTGTTACCAGTGAGACTGACCCCAAGGGTAACACCAAGACCTTCACTTACAACAAGCGTGGCGAGATTGTCGCCGTTACGGACCGCAACGGCAATACCACCACCTACACACTGGACGGCAACGGCAATATCGTTGCCAGCACCGACGCTGCCGGCACAGTTTCTGAATTCACCTACGACAGCATGAACCGAATGGTCAGCATCAAGCTGCACCGGGTGGATGATGTCCATGACGCAGATGAGTATCAGGAGACTCTGTACACCTATGATCATCGCGGCCTCGTGACAACAGAAGTCAACGCCAAGGGCGACGGCAAGGTCTTCGTCTATGACGGCAATGGCAACCTGATCTCCAAGACCGACGAGGACGGTTATGTGACCGAATACGATTACAGCCCCGTCAATCTGGTCAGCGAGATTCGGTATGCTGATGGCAAGGTGGCCAACTACCTGTATGACGGCACCGGCGACCTGATCAAGATGGACGACTGGAACGGAACCACCTCCATCTCCATGGACCTGCTGGATCGCATCACCTCCGTTACCGACCACAAGGGCCGCACCGTGGAATATGGCTGGGATGCCGTGGGCAATAAGACCAGCCAGGGTTACCCGGACGGCAGCCAGGTGGATTACTGGTACGATGCCGAGAACCAAATCGTCCAGGTGCAGGATTTTGACGGTGGCGTCACCCTGTTCGAGTACGACCCCAACGGCAACAAGATCTACAAGGAGTACCCCAACAACGAGAGCGCGTACTACAGCTACGATGTCTGCGACCAGATCATCGAGATGGACGAGTACGACCTGGGCGGCAAGAAGTCGCTGTCCTTCGAAGAGGGCGTCGACTCCTACGTGCCTTACGCCGGCAGCCTGAAGGACAACATCGCCGTCACGCTGCTTAAGATCCGCTCCACCATGTGCAACTGCGGCGCTCTGACCATCCCCGAGTTCCGCGACAAGGCGAAGCTGACCGTCGTTTCCTCCACCTCTATCGTCGAGGGCGGCGCTCACGACGTGCTCCTGAAGGACAAGACTCCCTACGTGAGCACCGCGCGCTAAGGCGCTGTTCCTGTCCACCGAGGAAAGTAGTTCTCATCAGGTACTTGAAGAACATATCCGTGCTGCTGCCGGCCTGCGTGCTGGCAGCAGCCCTTTGTATGCCCATGTCCGCGCCTGCGGCATGGGCCGATGGCGTATCCGACGCGCAGCAGACGCTCGACGCGGCCGAAGAACGCCTGACGCAGATCACGCAGGAGCACGCGAAGCTCCAGGACGAGGCCGACGACCTGCAAGACCAGATCGACGAGGCCGTCGAAGGCGTGCTCGAAGCCCAGAGCGAGGTGCAGGAAGGCCGCATCCGCCTGGGCGACATGATGTCGTACGAATACAAGACCGGCGGCGTGGGCGTTTTGAAGGTGCTGCTGAAGTCTGAAAACCTCAGCGACCTGCTGAACAACCTGCACTACGTCGATTCGGTTCAGAAGGCCCAGGCTGAAGAGATCGAGCGTCAGCGCCAGCGCGAAGAGGCGTTTTCTTCCGCTCTCGACGACATGAACAAGAAGAAAGACGCCCAGATGGCCAAGATCGCCGAGGCCGAGAAGAAAAGTGCCGAGGCCGCCCAGGTGGTCTCGAACGCCGAGGCCCAGCTGACCAAGGCCCAGGACGAAGCCGCCGCGGCGGCCGAGGCGGAGCGTCTTGCGGCGTTGAAGGCCCAGGCCGAAGCTCTGGCCGCCGAGCAGGCGAAAGCCGCCGAAGCCGAGCCTCCCGCCGAACAGCCCCAGGCATCCGCTCCTTCCGAGCAGAAGCCGCCTGCGTCGAACGATTCCTCATCCAACGGGTCGAACTCCCAAGCGGGCGGTTCCGGCAATGCCGGCAATCCTAGCGGTCCCGCTGTCGACCAGGCGGGCTGGAAGACCGGCTCGGCGTCTGCTTACGGCTCCACAAGCGACGGCACGCTGGGCAAGCCCACGGCGTCGGGCGCGCTGGTCACCGAGACCTCCATGGGCGTTGCCGTGCCTCTGTCGTGGCCGAACGCCCGCTCGTATCTGGGCCGCCAGGTCGAGATAAGCTACGGCGGTTCCACGGTGGTCGCCACGGTCAACGACCTGGGCGGCATGGGCGGCGGCTCCCGTTCGCTCGATCTGCAGCCGGGCGTCTGGAAGGCCTTCGGCGCAAGCTCGTGTTTCGACTGGGGCGTGCGCACCGTGAGCTATCGCTTCCTGTAGCATTGCATTTTGCATAAGAAGGGCGTCGGCGTCGTGCCGGCGCCCTTCTTGCGCTGCCCCCGCTTTGCGGACGAGCGGGGCATGCCCATGCCGGCCGTTCGCGTGCGAATGCGCCCTGGTTTCTCAAAGGCGCGTTAATTTTCTCGTGGCGATTTCGCCATTCTTGCGCGCGGCCGTATAATAGGCGGAATTCATGTTTCAAAAGCCGCATGCGGCTGAACGTGCGAGATATCAGGAGCTGCAGATGAAAGAGTACAACCCTCATGAGATAGAGCCGCGTTGGCAGGCCGTTTGGGAGCAGACCGAGCAGAACAAGATGGAGGAAGACCCCTCCAAGCCGAAGAAATACGTGCTCGAGATGTTCCCGTATCCGTCGGGCGACCCACATATGGGCCACGCGCGCAACTACTCCATCGGCGACGTGATTGCCCGTTACAGCAAGATGCGCGGTTTCGACGTGCTGCATCCCATGGGCTGGGACGCCTTCGGCCTGCCCGCCGAAAATGCCGCCATCAAGCATAACGGCCACCCTGCCACGTGGACGTACGGCAACATCGAAACCCAGCGCAACGTGTTCAAGCGCATGGGCTTCTCTTACGACTGGGACCGCACGGTTCGCACGTGCGACAAGGAATACTACCGCTGGGGCCAGTGGATCTTCCTCAAGATGTGGGAGAAGGGCCTGGTCGAGCGCCGCAGCAACCCCGTGAACTGGTGCGAGTCCTGTCATACCGTTCTGGCCAACGAGCAGGTCACCGACGGCGTGTGCTGGCGTTGCGGCAATGCGGTCGAGCGCCGCGAGCTGGAGCAGTGGTACTTCAAGATCACCGAGTACGCCCAAGAGCTGCTCGACGATCTGGACAAGCTCGAAGGCTGGCCTGAGCGCGTCAAGCAGATGCAGGCCAACTGGATCGGCCGTTCCGAAGGCGCCGAGGTCGACTTCACCCTGTGCGACGAGCAGGGCGAACCCATGGAGGGCCATGACATCACCGTCTTCACCACCCGTCCCGACACGCTGTTCGGCTGCAGCTTCTTCCTGCTGGCTCCCGAATACGACGGCCTGATCGAGCTGGTCGAGGGCACCGAATACGAAGCCGCCGTGCGCGAGGTCATCGAAGGCGCCGAGAAGGTCACGGCCGTCGAGCGCGCCCAGGGCGACCTCGAGAAGCACGGCGCGTTCACGGGCCGCTACGTGGTCAACCCGATCAACGGCAAGAAGGTTCCCGTGTGGGTGGCCGATTACGTCGTGGCCGATTACGGCACCGGCGCCGTCATGGCCGTTCCCTGCGGCGACCAGCGCGACTTCGAGTTCGCCCGCAAGTACGGCCTGCCCGTTCCGCCGATCATCCTGCCGAAGGAAGACGAGCTTTACGAGCAGCTGAAAGACCAGCAGGACATGGTGGTCGAAAACGTCGATTGGGAGCAGTCTTTCGAGGCTACGGGCTACCTGGTCCAGTCCGGTAAATACACCGGTATGGAGGGCGGCAAGCATTCTCCCGCCGTCGATGCGATCATCGCCGACCTCGAGGCCGCCGGCAAGGGCAAACTCTCGGTGCAGTATCGCTTGCGCGACTGGCTGATCAGCCGCCAGCGTTACTGGGGCAACCCCATTCCCGCGATCTATTGCGATGAGTGCGGCATCGTGCCCGTTCCCGAAGAGGATTTGCCGGTCGAACTGCCGCTCGATCTCGACATCACGAAGGGCGAGCAGCTGGCCGACCATAAGGAATTCGTCGAGTGCGTCTGCCCGAAGTGCGGCCGCCCCGCGCGTCGCGAGACCGACACCATGGATACGTTCACGTGCTCGAGCTGGTACTACCTGCGCTATTGCGACCCGCACAACGACCAGCTGCCGTTCGCTTCCGACAAGGCGAACCGCTACATGCCCGTCGACCAGTACATCGGCGGCATCGAGCATGCGATTCTGCATCTGCTGTACTCGCGCTTCTTCACCAAGGTCCTGCGCGACGCCGGCATGGTCGACTTCGACGAGCCGTTCACCAACCTGCTGTGCCAGGGCATGGTGAAAGACGAGCACGGCGAGACTATGTCCAAGTCGAAGGGCAACGTGGTTTCTCCCGTCGTCATGATGGACGAGTACGGCGCCGACGCCGTGCGCACCTACATCCTGTTCATGGCGCCGCCCGATAAGGATCTCGATTGGAACGAGGCCGGCCTCGGCGGCATCTACCGCTTCCTCAACCGCGCGTGGCGTATCGTCTACGACCTGATGGGCGAAGCGGACGAGCAGACCTATTACGAGGAAGGCGCCGCCACGGCGGAGCAGGCGGCCGAGTCGGCCAAGGTGCTGCTGCGCGAGCGCCATCGCGTCGTGGGCAAGGCGACCGACGACTTCGAGCGCAACAACTTCAACACGGCTATCTCGGCCATCATGGAGCTGGTGAACGCTTCCGGCGACTATCTGCGCAAGACCGCTTTGGATGCGCGCGACGCCGAGCTCGGCCGCGATGTCGCCGAGACCATCGTGAAGCTGCTCGCGCCTATGGCCGCCCACTTCTCCGAGGAGCTGTGGCATACGGTCCTCGGCCATGAGGGCAGCGTGCACAATGAGGCATGGCCGACCTTCGACCCCGAGATGGCCAAGGCCGACGAGGTCGAGCTGGCCGTCCAGGTCAACGGCAAGGTGAAGGCCCGCATCACGGTCGCTGCCGACGCCGCAGAGGATGCGATCGTCGAAGAGGCTCTGGCCGCCGCTTCGAAGGCGGTCGAAGGAAAGACGGTCGTGAAGAAGATCGTCATTCCCGGTCGCTTGGTGAACATCGTCGTGAAATAACGTTATCGTCTCGCCGTCCGTCGAGGCGGCGGGATTTGTTTCCGGGTCCTTATGTCGCATATTCGTGCAGGTTCCGATTGTCGCGTGCAGGCGTCGCCTTTCGAGGCGGCGCCTGTTTTGTGTTGCATTCTTGCAGACGCGACCGTTTTCTGGTGGAGGTCGGCGGATGCGTATGTCGGTTTTGAAAGGTGGGGTAGGATACGTCTGGAAATCGTGCGCGAAAGTCGTTTTCGCGTGCATGCTCCGGATGTCGTTCGGAGCGAACGAGCGGAGGCGATCCTCCGAGGAAGGGAGCATTTTGATCCGAGGGTTCTTCAAAGGCATCGGCGTCGTGGCGATCGCATGTTTGGCGGTGCTTATCGGCGTGAACGCCTGGGTCGTGCTTTCTTCGCGGGGCGACATCCTGACTTTGGACGAAGCGCTCGCCGTCGAGGCGCCCGAGCGAGCCGACTGCATCATCGTGCTGGGTGCGAGCGTTTACGCCGACGGGTCTCTGTCTCCTATTCTCGAAAATCGCGTCGCCGCCGCGATCGACCTGTATAATCGCGGTCTCGCATCGACCATCATCATGTCAGGCGACGGTCGCGAGGCGAACTATGACGAGCCTTCCGCCATGAAACGCTACGCCGTCGAGCGCGGCGTTCCCAGCAGCGATGTGTGCTGCGATCCGGGCGGATATCATACTTACGACACCATGTGGCGCGTCGCGAACGTCTATCGTGCCGAAAGCTGTTTCGTGGTCACCCAGGAATATCATCTGTACCGCTCGGTCTTCGATGCTCGCGGCGTCGGCCTGGATACCGTCGGCGTGGTAAGCGACGAGGGCGTTTATGAAAACCAGTTCTGGTATGACGTGCGCGAGATGGCGGGCCGCGTGCAGGATTGCGGTCAGGTCCTCATAGGGGCGGTTCCCGATAATCCCGGCGCGGCTATCAGCCTGTAGAAGGAGTTCGCGCAGCATCCCGCCGCTTCTTCCAGGATGCGGATATCGGCTTCCCCGTTCCATCGCGCGCTATACTTCTATGTGCTTGCATTGATAGGGGTTTTATGGGATTCGCCGACGAAGCGGCATTGTATGCGGTGGGCTACTGGATGCACGAGAACCACCCGACGCGTATCCACGGGCTTTGCCTGAACGATATCCAGAAAAAAACGCCGTGTGACGAATGCAGCGCGGTCTGTCCCGCCGAATTGTCTTTGCATGGAGATGCGCCCGATTGGCGTGGCTGCACCGATTGCGGACTGTGCGTGACGGCTTGCCCTACGCAGGCCATCAATGCATCGTCTGCGCAATGCGACCGTGTGTCGGAGGCTGTTTCATCGGCGCGCGGATGCGTGGTTCTTGCATGCGGCCGCTACGAAGGGAATGCCGATGCGACGGTTTCGTGTCTCGCGTCTTTGCCTTGGGATGAACTGGCGGCGTATGCGCTGAAGACGCCCGTGGTTCTCAAGACGTCGCCATGCAGGCGATGCGAGGATTCATGCGCGGTCGCTCGCATAAAGGACACCCTTTCCCGCTTGAAGGGCTTCTTCGGCCCCGATGAGTTTTCGAAGCGCGTGATGCCGCGCGTTCCTGCCTCCGCGGCTACCGAGCGCGATGTCTCCTATGCGGCGGGATCCGAGCGCCGTCGTGCGTTCTCGACGGTTGCAGGGGCGGTGAAGAAGGGCGCGGCGCATCTTGCCGAGCCTGGGCAAGGTCCTCAGGCCTCCCGTTCTCGCGCGTTGCTGCTTGAAGCCGTTTGCGAATTGCCGCCCGAAAAGCGTATCGACCTGCATTGGAAGACGCTCGTCGAAGACGGCATGTGCAAGGGCTGCGGAATCTGCGTGAACATGTGCCCGCACGGCGCGCTCTCGCTGGATGCCGTCGGGCCCGAAGGAGGGAATCAGGACGCGCCTGATGGGGCGGTTCCTCGCTATCTCGTCCACGATGCCAGCCGCTGCACGCAATGCGGTTTGTGCTATATGAGCTGCCCGCAAGACAACCTGGGCGGATGGGACGACTTGTGTTCGTCAGAGGTTCCCGCCGTCGCGTATCATCCCGTCGATGTGGCGATATGCGAGAAATGCGGCCGTCTGTTCAAGGCGGAGCCTGGACGCACAAGATGCCCGGCCTGTTCGCGCTTCCGATTCGCCCCGCGCTAGGTTGCCGAACGCCCCATCGAAGCTTTTATAGCTGCGTGCTCGATACCAGGTCGCTGAGTTCCTGGCGAGAATGGATATCGAGCTTGCTGTAGATATGCTTGCAGTGCGTTCGCACTGTATTTTCCGAAATGAACAGCTCTTCGGCGATCGACGCCATCGACTTGCCGCGTGCGACCAGTTCCATGACTTCGGTTTCGCGCGACGAAAGACCGTGCTTTTCGCGAACGACGAGGCATTGCTTGGAAAGGCGGTCGGTGATGACGTGGTCGGTTCCTTCGAAGCGTCGCATCGGTCGGGGCTTGGCCGAGGCGGTTTTTTCCTGCTTCCGCGCCGCTGTTTTCTTTTCGGCTGCTTTTTCTTCGGTTCGAATGTCGTCTGCATTCGCACGCGTTTCCATGCGTTCGGCATCCAAGCCCGCGTCGGCGCTTTCGGCGCCGGTTTCGCCCGCGGTTTCCGTCGTATTCGTTTTCTTATGCAGCGGCAGCGGAGGCGTGAGGAATTCGATGCGGTCGATACGCTTGGGGGCATCGAGCCCCTTCGCGCTCGTCGAGACGAAGAGCGCCATGCCCAGCACGTATGCGGCCACGATGGAAAGCAGTGCGGTCTGGCCGACGCCGAGGACCTCGATGTCGTTGGCGAACCATCCGAGCAGGAACCCGACGCCTTGGGCGATGTAGGCGGCGCTGCCGAAGAACCCGTAGACGAACACGGGATTGGTGCCGCGGTCGCGCGAAGTCTGGGCGCATTGCATCATCATGATGAGCGTGACGAGCGAAAAGGCCATATACGTCAGTCCCGCGAAGAGGCTCAGGCCGATTTTCTGCATGAAGGGGAACAGGAACAAGCCCGTTATGACGATCGGGTAGACTCCGCGAAAGACGGTGCGCAGGCCGAATCGCACGGACGAGGTGAGCCAGAGCACTAGCAGGATCACGGCTGCCAAAAGGAGTCCCGCCATGGAGGCGAAATTCACGACATCCGAAATCTGCGGATTGATCACCGCGACGCCGCGTGCGAGACCGCTCGCGAAAGCGAGTGCGGCCACGCAAAGGGCGCTTGCCTTCGAGTCTTTGATGACCTGTATGTAGACCTGCGGATGCTCGCGCGGCACGTCTTCGAACATGGGCTGGTCGAAATCCATCTCGCGTGCGGAAAGGGACAGGCAGAGGGCGCAGATGGGAAGCATCACCACGGGAATCAGAAACGCGGTGAGCGCTATGGGTATGAGGTATAGGGCGAAATAGCATGCGCACGCCGCTGCTGCGCCCAGAATAAGGCGGTAGTTGCTCGCTTCGGCATCGATGGAAGAGAAGTACCGTTGCCAGAGCATGAAGAACCCCGCCGTTCCCACGCCCGTCGATATTCCGCCCGCCAAGACGAATGCGAGGGTGTAGACGGGCACGTACATGGCGGCGATGACGCATGACGACCCGACGAACACCATACCGGTGCTCAGGGTGATGAGCATCTTGCGCGCCTGGGCGGGGAAGTAATAGGACCCGAACGTGCTCGCGACGAATGCGGTGCAGAATGCGATCGTCTGGGCCAGGTAGAAGGTGAGCGTCACTTCGTCTGTCTGGAAGTCTTTGGGAAGGAACGGGAACACGCCGCCCCAGATCTGCGTGGCGTTGATCACGGTGAAAAGCGCGTAGCCGATGCTCGACGCATGCGGGATAAGCTGGGTGGGGTTCACGGGTCTCCTTCTTCCGACATCGTGCATCAGTGTGACGAACAAATGCCGCCCCGGCAAGGCCGTCGAGGCGTCGTATAGGAAATCACATGTGAGATGTGATGCTTTCACCTGGTGTTTTACGTATATTCGTGTCACACCGTTTCAAGGAATGATCCTTGATGAGAGGGGGAATCATGGTGAAAGAAATCGAAGGACATCCCGTTTCGCGACGCAATTTCGTGAAGGGCACCTTCGCGGGAGCGGTCGTCGGCGCGGGTGCGCTGGGCGGCGCTTCCATGTTCGGCTGCGCGCCGAAAAGCGAAGAGGCTGCGGCTCCCGAAGCCGCCGAAGAGACGATCGCGTGGAGCCAGTGCAACGTCAACTGCGGCGGCAACTGCGTGTTCCAGTGGCATGTCAAAGACGGCAAGATCCAGTACATGGAATCCGACAACACGGGCGATATCGACCTTCAGGCGCGCGCCTGCCTGCGCGGCCGTTCTATGCGTCGTTGGCTGAACAGCCCCGACCGCCTGCTGTATCCCATGAAGCGCGTCGGCAAGCGCGGCGAAGGCAAGTTCGAGCAGATCAGCTGGGACGAGGCCATCCAGACCATCGCCGACAAGCTGAAGTACACCATCGACACGTATGGCAACGACGCCATCTACGTCAACTATGCGACGGGCATGTATTCCGCGACGGGCAATCCGTCTTCGCGTCTGCTCAACCTGTTGGGCGGCTATCTGAAGCGTAGCTACGACTATTCCACCAACATGATTTCTGCGGCCCTGCCGTTCATGTATGGCGAAGAATGCTCCCCGTACGATGACGTGTACGCGTCCTCGATGACCGAGGCCGAGGCCAACTCCGACCTCGTGGTGATGTTCGGCAACAGCCCGGCGGAAACCCGCATGGGCGGCGCGAACATCGTGTGGGACTTCGCTCGCGTTCGCGAGGCCGTTCAGGGCCGCGGCGGCAAGATCGTCAACATCGACTACCGCATGAACGAAAGCGCTTCGGGCCATCCCGAAGAGTGGCTGCCTATCCGTCCCGGCACCGATGCCGCCCTGGCTTCCGCCATCGCGCACGAGTTCATCGCCAACGAGCAGGTCGACCTCGACTTCCTCCATACCTATTGCGTGGGCTACGACGAAGAGAGCATGCCCGAAAGCGCCAAGGGTCAGAATAAGTCCTACAAGGATTACATCATGGGCACCGGCTACGACATGGTCGAGAAGACCCCCGAGTGGGCGGCTCCGATCACCCAGATTCCGGCCGACACCATCCGCGCGCTCGCTGCCGACCTTGCCGCCGCCGAGGCTCCGTTCGTGGTTCAGGGCTGGGGTCCGCAGCGCCATACCAACGGCGAGGATACCTGCCGCGCGATTTGCATGATCCCCGTTCTTCTGGGCAAGATCGGCCTTCCCGGCACCAACACCGGCCAGCGCGAGGCCGAGCCGTCCGTGTCTTTGGTCGGCGGCCTGCCTTCCGGCAAGAACCCGGTCAAGGCATGCATTCCGTGTTACGAGTGGCTCAACGCCGTCGATCACGGCAAAGAGATGACCGCCACCAACGCAGGCATCACCGGCGTCGACCAGCTGAGCAACGACATCAAGTTCCTCTGGAACTATGCCGGCAACTGCATCACCAACCAGCACGGCGATATCAACAAGGTGCACGAGGTCCTTTCCGACGAGAGCAAGTGCGAGTTCATCCTGGTTTGGGATACCGTGATGACCGACTCCGCCAAATACGCCGACATCCTGCTTCCCGATGCCATGCGCTCCGAGCAGCTCAACATGAAGACCAACGGCTACACCGAGTGGTATACCGGCGTCTGCGTGGGCGGTCCTGCGCAGGAGGCTCCGGGCGAGTGCCGCACGAGCTATGACGTGATGGCCGACATCGCCGACAAGTTCGGCGTGAAGGACCAGTTCACCGAGGGCAAGACCCAGGAGCAGTGGATCCAGGAGATCTACGAGGCAG
>USLD01000026.1 GCA_900555495.1 uncultured Slackia sp.
CTACGATATCGTGAACGATCTCGACGGCGTGCTGGAGGAATTCGATCGCGTGCTCGGCATCGACCGTCTTCGCGCCGTGCATATCAACGACAGCAAGAATCCGTGCGGGGCGCATAAAGACCGTCATGAAATCATCGGCGAAGGCTATATCGGTATCGAGGCCTTCGAACGCATCGTGAACCATCCCGCCTTGCGCGACCTGCCGTTCATCCTGGAGACGCCCAACGAATTGCCGGGCTACGCGAGGGAAATCGAACTGCTGCGCGGGCTGCAGCGATAGTCGGGTTTCTTATTCCTGGTCGCTTCGCGTCGCATGATTTGACGCGGGCTTTACATACGTCGCTGGCATCGGCCGCGCGGCCGACTATACTGAGACGATCGTATTGAAACGAAAAGCTCGCCTTGCGGGCTTTTCTTCTGAGATAGCGAGGTCGCGTTATGAATTACGGCGTCATCGACGTTGGCTCGAACACGGTCCGCCTGTGCGTGTACGACGTTTCCGCCGACGGAAAGAAATTCAAGACGATCGTGAATCGCAAGAGCATGGCCGGTTTGGCGGCTTATGTGTCCGACGGCGTACTGTCGCAAGAGGGCATCGAGGTCGCGGCCGAATGCGTGAAGAAATGCCTGAAGCGCGCGGCGTATCTGAAGCCCGTGCGCGTCGACGTGTTCGCCACCGCGGTGCTGCGCAATATCGACAACAGCGCCCAGGCGATCGCTGCGATCGAGGACATGGCCGATTGCTCGATCGTGCTTTTGTCCGAAGAAGATGAGGCCCATCTGGGCTTTGTCGGCGCGTCGTCGAAAGACGAGCTGGTCAACGGCGTGTTGGTGGATATCGGTGGCGGCTCGTCCGAGGTCACGCTGATCGCCGATTCCAAAGACGTCATGCGCGCGAGCCTTCCGCTGGGCTCGCTTTCGTCGTATCGTCGCCATGTCTCCGACATCGTGCCGACCGAAGATGAGTTCACGGCCATCCAGGGCGAAGTGCATGCCCTGCTCGAAGCCGACGCGCACGGCATGGCCGAGCATCGCGTGCGTCGTCTGTTCGGCGTCGGCGGCAGCATTCGCGCTTTGGCCGAGGTGAACGCCCATCTGCAAAGCGGCGTCTCTGACAAGGATATGACGCACGAGGACGTGCATCGCCTGGTCGAGGATATGTTCGAGCGTCGCCGTGCGTTTTTGGACGCGGTGCTGCATATCGCTCCCGAGCGCGTGCACACTATCGCCTGCGGCCTGGCTATCCTGACGGAGCTTTTCGACGATTTCGATGCGATGAGCCTGCATGTCTGCAGCAACGGTGTGCGCGAAGGCTATCTCGTCGATCGCATTCTCGCACGCGAACGATAGGCGGCCGACGTTTTCCGCGACGCCGAAAACGAAAGAGCGCATAACGAAAAAAGAGCCGATCGGCTCTTTTTTCGTGTTCTGCATAGAAGGTGGAGGGGATAGGCGGCTTGGAAACTAGCCCTCGATCGAGATGAGCTTCTTGGCGTCTTCGGGGGCGGGCAGCTCCTTCTTCGGCACCACGATGCGCAGGATGCCGTCTTCGAACTTGGCGCGAATGTCGTCCTCGGAGATGTCCTCGCCGACGTAGAAGCTGCGGCGGCAGCTTCCGGTGAAGCGTTCTTTGCGCAGGTAGGTGCCGTTTTCGGACTTCTCTTCGCTTTCGGATTCGGTGCTCGCCTGAATGGTGAGGTAGCCGTCCTGCAGCTCCGCATGGACGTTTTCCTTCTTGAAGCCGGGAAGGTCGATGTCGAACTCGTAGGCCTTCTCGGTCTCTTTGATGTCGGTCTTCATCATGGCGGGCATGGCCTGCTTGGGCTGCGGGCGGCCGCCGAAGACGTCGAAGGGGTCGCTCAGGAAATCGGCGAAGAAATCGTTTTTGCGTGCGGGAACCAGCATCATGGTCATCTCCTGTCTATGGGGCGGATGCATTCTCGTAAGGGTCTGCTCGTTGCGGGATATGCTCGCATCCGCTCGTCGTTTCTATTTACAAGACGCACTATAGAACCCTTTTTAGCACTCTGCAAGTAAGAGTGCTAATGCGCTATCGTTCCGTTACTTTCGTCACACGGAAGGGAGCGCGCCGTCGTGCGGCGTCGGTCGCTCCCTTCTGTTAGGTCAAGTGCCCGACAATATGGGTATTTGCCGCGTTCTCGGCCACTATGTTGTGATAAAGTGCCGCCATACGGAAAAGCGACGCGTCGATCGTCGCTTCGGTTTCCACAGAGCAGCGTCGGAGGGTCCGGCGCATGACCGTCCGAAAGGAGTCGCAATGAACCAGGCATCCCACGTGTTCTCTCCGATCGCTTCTTCTCGGGCATGGTGGTGGCGTGGCTTGTAGCCGATCGGTCGATCGCGAGCTTTCGTCACGTTTTCTCATCGAATGAACGAAGGGCTCCGGGCGACCGGGGCCCTTTTTTCGAGCCCGCAAGGGCGAATCTTCCCCGAACTATCGGGGCTCTATGGAAGGAATTCAACGCATGGCAACATCATCCTCTTCGCGCGATTCGTTCACGTCGCGCACGGCGTTTATCATCGCCTGCATCGGCTCGGCCGTCGGTATGAGCGCCATCTGGCTGTTCCCGTACCGCGTCGCCGAAATGGGCGGTGCGGCGTTTCTGATCCCGTACCTGATTTTCGTCGTGCTGCTCGGCCTGACCGGCGTCATCGGCGAGATGGCCTTCGGCCGCGCCATGGGCACCGGCCCCATGGGGGCGTTTTCCAAAGCGCTTGAAATGCGCGGGATTAAACATTCGGGGCCGCTTGGCAAAATCATCGGAGCCATCCCCACGCTCGGGTCCCTCGGTATCGCGATCGGCTACTCGGTCGTGCTCGGCTGGTTCTTGAAGTACTTGCTTGCTTCGGGAACGGGCGCGCTGCTGCAGGTTCCCGACATGGGCGCGTATTTCGGCGGCCTTGCCAGCGATTTCGGCAGCGTGGGTTATCATGCGGCTGCGCTCGTCATCACGTTCGCCGTCATGCTGCTGGGCATTTCGCGCGGTATCGAGCGCTTGAACAAGGTCATGATGCCGCTGTTCTTCGTGCTGTTCGTGATCATGCTGGTGCGCGTGGCCATGCTGCCCGGCGCCTTCGAAGGCTACAAATACCTGTTCGTCCCTGATTGGAGCGCGCTTGCGAACCCTCAGACGTGGGTGTTCGCGCTGGGACAGGCGTTCTTCGGGCTGTCGCTGGCAGGCAGCGGCACGCTTGTATACGGCAGCTACCTGAAGAAGGACGTCGACGTGGTTTCGTCCGCGAAAAACGTCGTGATCTTCTCGACGCTCGCCGCCGTGCTTTCCGCCATGATCGTGGTTCCCGCCGTGTTCGCGTTCGGCTTGGACACGCAGTCCGGTCCTCCGCTGATGTTCATCGCGCTTCCGCAGGTGTTTCAAGAAATGCCCGCGGGCGGCATCTTCTGCTTCGTATTCTTCCTGGCCGTCGCCTGTGCGGCGATCACCAGCTTGGTCAACCTGTTCGAAACGCCGATCGAGGCGCTGCAGGAGCAGCTGCATCTTCCGCGTTGGGGCGCCGTGGCCGTCGTCGCTGCGATTGCGTTCGGCGTGGGCGTGTTCATCGAGAGCGGCGATGCGGTGAGCGCCTGGATGGATGCCGTTTCCATCTACGCTATTCCGCTGGGTGCGCTTCTGGCTGCGATCATGTTCTTCTGGGTCTGCCCGAAGCATTTCGCCAAGGAGCAGGCGCAGATCGGCCGCGAGAAAAAGATCGGCGCATGGTTCGAGCCTATGACGAAATACCTCTTCGTCGGCATCACCGCCGTGGTCATCGTGCTGGGCATCTTCTACGGCGGCATCGGCTAGGCGCATACGTCGGCATTCGAAGTTCTTTATGGGCGGCGGCTTTCGGGTCGTCGCCTTTTTGCGTTTTCGTGTATTCGCCGTTGTGCGGGAAGCGTCGCATCTTGAAGGGGGCGTTCTGCAAATGACGGTTTCGTGACGCTCTCTTTTGTTGCGTCTATTTCGGGTATACTTCCGATGTCGCAAACCAGTGCCGCGGATGGGCCTGGGCGGCGCCATGGTTCGAACCTGGTCAGGTCCGGGAGGAAGCAGCCATAAGGGCCCGCTGACGAGCGCCCATGCCTATCCGCGGCAACTGAGCCGGCATACGCCGGTGCAATGTCGACGCCGCGACGGCCTGAGACCTCTCGCCTTGCGCACGACGCCGAAATGGCGCTGCGCGAACCGGGATGTCTCAGGCCGTCTTGTGTACGGCCTTTTTTCGCGGTTGTCCTCATTGTCATGCGGCGTGCAAGCCGCCCACTCGAAAGGCTTCTATGGAAATCATCCAGTTCTTCCTCGACCTGTTGTCAGATCCGCGTGCCGCCATCGCGGGCTGGATCGTGGCGCTCGGTCCTTTTTGGGTGTACAGCCCTCTGTTTTTGATCGTGTTCGTAGAAACGGGCCTCGTCTTCTTCCCGTTTCTGCCCGGCGACTCTCTGCTGTTCGCGGCGGGCGTCTTTTCGGCCGACGGCGGCGGGTTGAACGTCTGGGCCACGCTGTTCGTGTTCTATGCGGCCGCTATCCTGGGCAATACCTCGAACTACTGGATCGCTCGTTTCTTCGGCTCGCGCATCATCGACTCGGGCAAGGTCAAGGCCCTTACGCCCGAACGCATGGCCAAGCTCGACCATTTCTTCGCGAAATACGGCGGCCTTACGATCGTCATCACGCGCTTCATGCCGTTCTTCCGCACGTTCGCGCCGTTCATCGCAGGTACGGGCCATATGAATTTCGGTAAATTCACGCTGTTCAATGCGATCGGCGGTTTCGCCTGGGTCACCTCGTTCGTCCTGGTGGGCTATTTCTTCGGCGGCATCCCCTTCGTCCAGGAGCATTTCGAGCTCATCGTGCTCGGCATCGTCGCCGTGTCGGTCGCGCCCGCCATCATCGGTGCGGTGAAGGCCGGCATGAATGCGCGGAAAAAGAAAAAATCTCAGGCTCAGTAGCCTTCGATCCGGTACAATACCGCCTCGCCTTACATATGCGGACATGGCTCAGTTGGTAGAGCACAACCTTGCCAAGGTTGGGGTCGCGGGTTCGAGCCCCGTTGTCCGCTCCAGATTTTTCAGCCCCGCCTTGTGCGGGGCTTTTTCATGCACTGCGTAGCCCTTGAGCCCGGAGCCGTCGGCGCGACTGCGCTTCCACCCGTTCTGTGGGATATGCGCGGCGTAATCCGCCTTCTTCTATAATGGCCGAAACTGGAAATGCGGCCGGATGCGACGGCTGCGGGGAAGCGGAGACGAGGCGCCATGTCAGAAGCACTGTATAGGAAATACCGCCCTCAGACGTTCGAGGACGTCGTGGGGCAGACCCATATCGAGCGCACGCTGAAAAACGCCATCGAATCCGACAAGGTAAGTCACGCCTACTTGTTCTGCGGACCGCGCGGCACGGGCAAAACCACTACGGCGCGCCTTTTGGCGAAGGCGCTTCTGTGCGACGGCGGCCCGACTCCTTCGCCCGACGGAACGTGCGAACAGTGCCTGGCCATCGTCGACGGCGTGCATCCCGACGTTAGCGAACTCGACGCCGCGAGCCGCACCGGCGTCGAGAATGTGCGCGAGGAAATCATCGGTCGCGTCCAGTATGCGCCTACGCGCGGGCGTTACAAGATATATATCATCGACGAGGTCCACATGCTGTCTACGGCGGCGTTCAATGCGCTGCTCAAGACGCTCGAGGAGCCGCCGAGCCATGTGGTGTTCGTGTTGTGCACCACCGACCCCCAGCGCGTTCCCGAAACCATCCATTCTCGCTGCCAGCGCTTCGATTTCCATCGTCTTTCGAACGACGAGATCGTTTCGCGCCTGGGCGCCGTCTGTGTGGCGGAAGGCGTGGAGTTCGAAGGCGACGCACTCGACTTGATCGCCCATCGTGCCCAAGGCGGCATGCGCGACGCCCTCACCGCACTCGAGCAGCTGATCGCGTTCGGCGGCGGCACGGTGACCGTCGAGGTAGCGCAAAGCGTGCTGGGATCCATCGATACCGACGACATGTCCACGGTGGTGAACGCGATAGCCGCGCGCGATGCCGCCGCATGCTTCACATGGGTGTCCGAGTACGTCGAAACGGGTGCCGACCTGGCCCGTTTCGCGCGAGATCTTGCCGGATACGTGCGCGATCTGTATATTCTCGCCTTGACCGATGGCGCCGTCGCGCTCGATGCGCCCCAGGCGGCGCGTCCCGCGATGGCGAAAGAGGCCGCCTCGTTCGGTCCCGATCGCCTCGCGTATATTCTGCGCGTTCTAGGCGATTTGAGCGCCGAATTGCGCTCATCGGTCAATCCGCGCCTTTCTTTCGAAATCGCGCTGACGCGCATGGTCCGTCCCGAAAGCGACTTGACGCTCGACGCGCTTGCCGCGCGCGTGGCGACGCTCGAGGCCGCGTTGGCTTCGGGCTCGGTCGCCGCATCGGCGCCCGCGCCCGCCGTCCCGACGCCGGGTCGCGCGCAGGATTCGTCGTGCGCCGAGGTGCCCCATGCTGTATCTCCTGCATCCGTGCCGCCTGTAGCGAGCGGGTATCGACCGTTGTCTGCGGCGGCTCCTGCGCCTGCGGCATCGGCATCGTCCGCTTCCGCCCGTGCTTCCGAGGTTGCCGATAGGTCTGCGGCGTTTCGTGCTCGGCTCGAACAGCGCCATGCGGCGAAAACCGCCGTGCCCGCCGAAAGTATGCCTGCCGTGGCTCCTGCGCCCGTTGCGGCGTCTTCGCCTGCGACGAATCAGGCCGCGCCTTCTTCCGGGCAGCGGGCAGCCGGTTCTTTGCCTGACGATATTCGGGCGAAGATCAACGACCCGTCCGCGTTGCAGCGTGGGTGGCAGGCGGCGATTGCGGATTTGAAACGTCGGCGTGCGGCGTACGGCGCGTTGATGCTTTCGGCGCGCATCGTCGCACAAGACGGGGGAGAGGGCTTGTTCATAGAGTTCTCCCGTGAGAACAGCTTTGCATATTCGGCTGCGCAGAAGCCTGATATCTCGGCCGCGATCGCCGCGTCGCTCGAAGGCGCGTTCGGTGCGCCCGTTCCGTTCGCCATCACGCAAGGAGAGGGCGCGTCGTCTCCTGCGCGCGCCGCAATGGCCCGTGCTGCTGCGATGCGCGCCTCAGCTCCTGCTTCCGCATCCGTCGGTGCTGCTCAGCCTGCGGTTTCGGAGTCGACGCCGCCTGCTGCTGCGCAGGCACCCGCATACACGGCCGACGATGCCGTTCCTTACGACGATGCCGACGTGGTTCCGTATTCCGATGCCGATGTCGAGTCCTATGTTCCATGGGACGGCTACGAAGACTCTCTCGCTCCTGCGCCTGTCGAGCCGCCCAAGGAGGCGTCTTCTCGTCCTTCGCGCAAGGCCGAGGCCGCTTCGCGTGCCGCGGCTACCGTTGAACACGCGCCGCAAGCCGTCGCGCCTGCCTCTTCGAATGCTCGGCCGGCGTCCGTTTCCGAGCCCGCCGAGCCTGCCGCCGCTTCTGAAAATTTCGAGCCCGAGGTCTCCTACGACCTCTCGGTTCAGGGTCCCGACCCGGTCGATCCGTATGTCGTAGGCAAAGAGCTTGGGTTTGACTCGATGCCGGCTCCTAAGAAGCGCGCCAAGAATATGGTCGTGCCCACGGGATGGCCCGGCGTCGACGACGGGAAGAAGGCGTCGACGAAAAAAGCGTCTTCTGCCCGCAAACAGGCGGTGTCCGACAAGGTCGATTCCGATTCGGGCTCGAATGCAGCAGAGGGTCCTCGACCGCAGGAGATCCCCGCGCCCAGCCGCGCTGTCGAAGCTCCGTCCACGTCGCCTGATGCGTCTTGGGCCGATGAGCTTGCGGCAGCGTCGCCGACGCGTCCGAATCCGTTCGCTTCACGTGAGATGCCTGCGGGTATCGGCGGCGCTGCGCAGCCCGCACCGGCGCCTGAACCCGAGAATGTCCCTACGGCCGGCACCATGGATGCGGCCGATATCTTCGGCTCGTTCGGTATTTCGTTCGAGGACGTCAAGGAAGAACATTAGGTCTTGCGGCAAAGGCGTCGACGGCGATTCGTCGACGCCTTTCTTCGTGCTCGCAGACGGCGGCTGCGCCCGGCGCTTTCGTGCAGCCGATGCGTCTGTGCGTGCCATTGTGTTAGTCTTTCTACCTATATATATGCGCATACGGTTGCGCTCCTTCTCCGCGCACGCGGAGAAGCCTCAAGAGAAAAAGGAGAATCGTCATGGATATGAAAGCAATGATGCGCCAGGCGCAGAAAATGCAGGCCGAGCTTGCTAAGGCGCAGGAGGAAATCAAGACCATGACCGCCGAGGCCACTGCCGGCGGCGGTATGGTCAAGGTCGTTGCCCAGGGCGATATGACGATCCAGTCCATCGCAATCGATCCGTCTGCTGTCGATCCCGACGACGTCGAGATGCTGCAGGATATCGTGACCGCTGCGGTCAACGAGGCCCTGCGTGCCGTTTCCGCCCAGGGTTCGCAGCGTATCAGCGCCGCTACCGGCGGTATGAACATCCCTGGCTTGATGTAGCGAGCGCCTCGTGGAATCGGCTCCTGCCATTCAGAAGCTTTTGGACGAACTCGAGCGAATGCCGGGCGTCGGCCCCAAAAGCGCTCAGCGCATCGCGTATTGGATGCTTAACTCCGATCGCGAGACGGTGCTGCGCCTGGCCGACGCTATCGTCGAGGTGAAAAACACCGTCCATTTCTGTTCGCGATGCTTCAACTATGCAGAAGGGGAGCTTTGCGAGGTGTGTGCTTCTCGAAGGCGCGACGAATCGGTGATATGCGTAGTAAGCGAGCCGCGCGATATCGCGGCGATCGAGCGCACGGCAGCGTTTTCGGGCGTGTACCATGTGCTTGGAGGGGCTTTGTCTCCTATGGACGGCATCGGACCCGATGACCTGCATATCGCAGAGCTGCTGAAGCGCCTCGCCGATACCGACGTGCGCGAGGTCGTCCTTGCCACCAACCCCAACGTGGAGGGCGAGACTACTGCAGCGTATTTGGCCCGCCTAATCAAACCTCTGGGTATTGAGGTGACGCGACTTGCAAGCGGTCTTCCTGTGGGAGGCGATCTTGAATTTGCCGACGAAATCACGCTGGGTCGTGCTATCGAGTCACGGCGTCCGCTCTAGGTTTTTCGCCCTGAATCGCATTCAGCTCGCGTTTCAGGGCGCTGTTCGAAGCGGATTCATCTCGTATTCGGGTCCATGTGGGGATTGAGCAGCGTCTTTGCGTGCATGTTTGGAGAATCGGTAGTTTCTTTTCCGCATGCGAAGCGTTACAATTGGTTGTGCATTACAGAGGCGACAAGCTTCGGTAAGGATAAGGGTTCTGTTAATAGGAGGGGAGCAGAACCCTTTGTCTTTATCGGGGCTTTTTTTATTTTGCCTATCATGCCTTTCGGTCGGCCTTTTATAGCCGGCCGTTTTTCTTGCGCAGTGGTTTTCAAGAGTCTGCCGGTAATCACTTCGGTTGCCGAGGGGTTCGGGTTTTATCGAATACTGTCGAATAGTCGCGAAGATGCCGATTCGCAACGTCGTAAGGGGCCTTCGGGGCCGTCGATCGCCGTCTATTCTGCGCTTTACCCTTATGCGATGACTTATTATTACCAATATATGCAATATAATGAATATTACGAGAAAACAACATGCTGTTGACGTTGAGTAGACTTATTTTTATGCGCATGGAAATAACGCATGAAGCCGCTGGGACCGCTTTGGAATCCGTCTGCTCCTTTTCCTATCTATCGTATCGAAATAATGCCATAAATTAGCGTTGGTTTACATTTATTTTATGTATTAAAAATAATAAATATGCAAAATTAGACTTAAATTTGAGATTATCATTTCAAATAATGCAAATTTCTAAATAAAATCGATTAGGGTTAGTTTTTATCGAAGAAATTAATGCATATATTCATAAAGAAGGTTTCATTTCTAATAATCAATCGCTTCAAAGCCCATATTGGCGCCGAAAGCATCGCTAGAAACCTGGTAGTAGAAAAAATATGATTCAAATTAGCGTGAATTTATCCGGTATCGACCTAAAAACGGACTTCGTTTTGGATAAATTGAAAAGAAGATGCAATAAATTGAGTTTTACCAGGTCACTGCAATAAAAAAACAGCTTGCAATTTCCTTTGCGTGCGGCGATGATGGTCTTGTCGGATTTGGGAAGACCGACAAGAGAGAGGAAAAAGGAGGCTCACATGAAGGGTATTCATGTAACGAGCGAAATCGGTAAGCTTAAGAAGGTTTGCCTGCATCGTCCTGGCGACGAACTGCTGAACCTTCCTCCTGACGAGCTCGAGCGTCTGCTGTTCGACGACGTGCCGTTCCTGGAGGTTGCTCAGGCCGAGCACGACCGTTTCGCTGAAATTCTGCGCGAGCAGGGCACCGAGGTTCTTTACCTCGAGCAGCTCGTCGCCGAGGCTTTCAAGGCTCATCCGGGTGCTCGCGAAGAGTTCCTCGATCAGTACATCGAGGAGGCCGGCATCAAGGGCCAGGCTATGCCCGGCATCGTCCGTGAGTATCTCAACTCCATCGAGGACGATTTCGAGTTCGTGAAGAAGACCATGGCTGGCGTCGCCAAGAGCGAAATCGACCTGCCCCACGCTTCTTCCGTCACCCTCGACGACATGGTCAGCGCTCACAGCGACAAAGAGAGCGATTTGATCATCGACCCGATGCCCAACCTGTACTTCACCCGCGACCCGTTCGCCTGCGTCGGCAACGGCGTCAGCCTGAACCGTATGTATGCCGTCACGCGTAACCGCGAGACCCTGTACGGCAAGTACATCTTCAAGTATCACCCGGACTACGCCGAGACCCCGCTGTGGTTCCGCCGCGATGCGGCCTCCCACATCGAGGGCGGCGACATCCTGAACCTCAGCAACAAGGCTCTGGCTGTCGGCATCTCTCAGCGTACCCAGGCTGCTGCCATCGATATCCTCGCCCAGAACATCTTCTGGAAGACCGAGGGTTGCGAGATCGAGAAGATCTTTGCGTTCGATATCCCGAACTGCCGTGCATTCATGCACCTCGACACGGTCTTCACTCAGATCGACGTCGACAAGTTCACGATTCACCCCGCCATCATGGGCACCCTGCGCGTTTTCGAGCTGACCAAGGGCGCAACCCAGGGCGAGGTCGACATCAAGGAGCACACCGACTCCCTCGAGAAGATTCTCGAGTACGCCACCGGCGTTGACGGCATCAAGCTCATCCCCTGCGGTGGCGGCGACCCGATCGCTGCTGCTCGTGAGCAGTGGAATGACGGTTCCAACACGCTGTGCGTCGAGCCGGGCACCATCGTGGTGTACCAGCGCAACAATGTCACCAACGACGTTCTCTACAAGGAAGGCCTCAACCTTCTGGTCATGCCCTCCGCCGAGCTGTCCCGTGGTCGTGGCGGCCCGCGTTGCATGAGCATGCCCTTCCAGCGCGAGGATCTCTAAGCATTTTCGCGGCCCCGCCCGTTTCAAGCGGGGCCGCATCTCTTCTGTTCTTCATTGCCATTTAGAGACCAATATGGGTTTGGTCTCTAGGAAGAAAGGATAACAACATGGGTGTCAATCTCAGCGGTCGCA
>USLD01000027.1 GCA_900555495.1 uncultured Slackia sp.
AACCTGTCGATCGCATTGCCCAGGCCGCCCGCGAAGACGAGCGCGAGCGCGCAGGTCTCGATCGCGGTGGCGGCATGGCCCGTCAGACGCCGATAGCACACGAACGCCGCGACGATCGCCGCGCATACGACGAGCGACATGACGCCGAGCGCGAACGTGGAATCGCCGAACATGCCCCAGGCCATGCCGGTGTTGTGCACCAAACGGAACCTGAACAGCCCGTAGGACGCCTCCGACGCCTGCCCGAGCGCATAGGCGCCTTCGAAATACGCCTTGGTCAGCTGGTCGATGACGAGCCAGAGCACGGCGACGCCCGCGAAGACGCCGCCGCTTCTCGCCAACGAGTTCTTCCCGTTAAGCTCCATGGACGCTATTCGCCCATGCCCTGAAGGACCGCCGCGCAGCGAGCGCACACCTCGGGATGGGAGGCGTCCGCGCCGAGCTCGCGGTAGTTCCAGCAGCGCGGGCACTTCTCGGCGGCGGTCTTGGCGACCGTCACTTCGATTTCCTCGCCCTCGCCGCGCTCGACGGCCACCTCGGCCACGATGAAGAGCTCTTCGAGGTCTTCATCGGCGGATGCGGCCAGCGCCTCGTAGGCGCGCTCGGGAGCGACGATGGTCAGCGCGGCCTCCTGGCTCTTGTTGACCGTCTTCGCGTTGCGCGCGTCCTCGAGCGCCTTGGTCACGGCGTCGCGCACCTCGAGCAGCGCGTCGAAACGGGCCATGAAGGCCTCGGCCTGCTCGCCCTGCGGCAGCACCGGATAGAAGTCGTCGTCCGTCGGCCAGCCGGCGAGCTGGACGTTCGGGACGCGGCCTTCGCGGTTGCGCTCGGCCTCGGGATAGTGCTCCCACACCTCGTCGCAGGTGAACGTGAGGATCGGGCTCATGATGCGCACCATCACCTCGAGGATGTTCATGAGCACGGTCTGGGCCGCGCGGCGCGACGGCGAATCGGAGGCCTCGGCATACAGGCGGTCCTTGATGACGTCCATGTACACGGCGGAAAGGTCCGTGATGACGTAATCGTAGAGCGTGCGGAACACCTGGTGGTAGCGGTACTCGTCATAGCCGCGCTCCACCTCGTGCAGCACCTCGCGCAGACGCAGAAGCGCCCAGACGTCGATCGGCTTGAGCGCGTCGAACTCGACGCGGTCGCGCTGCCAGTCGAAGCCGTCCAGGTTGCCCAGCAGGAAGCGGAAGGTGTTGCGGAAACGGCGGTAGGCGTCGGAGGTGCGCTGCAGGATGGTGTCGCCGATGGACACGTCGACGGAGTAGTCGGTGGAGGCGACCCACAGGCGCAGCACGTCGGCGCCGTATTTGTCGGTCACTTCGCGCGGATCGATGCCGTTGCCCTTGGACTTCGACATCTTCTCGCCGTTCTCGTCGACCGTGAAGCCGCAGCACATGACGCTCTTATAGGGCGACTCGCCGAATGCGCCCACGCCGCACAGAAGCGAGCTCTGGAACCAGCCGCGATGCTGGTCGGAGCCTTCGAGGTACATATCGGCGGGCCAACGCAGGCCGTCCTCTTCGGCGCGATGCTTCAGAACGCCGACGTGGGAAACGCCGGACTCCCACCACACGTCGAGGATGTCCTTCTCGGGAATGACGTCGGTGCAGCCGCACTTCGGGCAGCACGTTCCCTCGGGCAGGTATTCCTTGGGCTCCTTCGTGAACCATGCGTCGGCGCCTTCGGTGTTGAACAGGTCGATGACGGCGTCGAAGGTGCCCTCGTCAGCCACGGTCTCGCCGCAGGAAGCGCACTTGAACACGGGGATGGGAACGCCCCAGCTGCGCTGACGGGAGATACACCAGTCGGGACGGTCCTCGACCATGGCGCCGATGCGGTTCTGGCCCCACTCGGGAACCCATTTCACATGGTTGCGGATCTGGTCGAGGGCGCGCTCGCGCAGGCCGGTCTTTTCCATGGAGACGAACCACTGGTCGGTCGCGCGGAAGATGACGGGCTGATGGCAGCGCCAGCAGTGCGGGTAGCTGTGGTTGATGTCGATATGGGACACGAGCGTGCCGCGCTCCTTGAGCCACTCGATGATCTTCGGGTTGGCTTCGTCGGTGTCGAGGCCCGCGAACTCCTTCACGTAGTCGGTGAAGCGGCCGTCGTCGTCGACGGGCATGATGGTCTCGATGCCGAACTCCTGGCCCACCAGGTAGTCATCGACGCCGTGGCCGGGAGCGGTATGGACCGCGCCGGTGCCGGCATCGAGCGTGACATGGTCGCCCCAGATGATGCGGCCCACGTTGCCCTCGATGATCGGGCAGGCGTAGGTGATGCCGTCGAACCGGTTGCCCTTCATGAGGACGGGCTCGCCGTCGGATTCGACCACGCGGTAGTTCTCCCAGCCTGCGGCCTGGGCGACGGTCTCGACCATCTCGTGCGCGAACAGCATGAACTTGCCGTCGGCCTCGACGAAGCAATAGTCGATTTCGGGGCCGAAGCACACGGCGGCGTTGGCGGGAAGGGTCCACGGCGTGGTGGTCCAGATCAGCACGTAGGCGTTCTCGAGCTCGACGCCGGCATCGGCGAAGACCGCAGGCACCTCGTTGAGCTTGAAGTTCACGTAGATGGAAGGCGACATCTCATCGGCATATTCGATTTCGGCCTCGGCCAAAGCGGTGTGGCAGTGCTTGCACCAGTGGATCGGCTTGCGGCCGCGATAAACGGCGCCGTCCAGATACATCTGCTTGAACACCTCGACGTTTGCGGACTCGAAGTTGGGCTGGAAGGTCAGATACGGCCTATCCCAATCGGCGCCGACGCCCAGGCGCTTGAAACCGTCGCGCTGCACATCGACGAAGCGCTCGGCCCACTCGCGGCACAGCTCGCGCACCTTGGCCTGCGGCAGCTGCTTCATCTTCTCGGTGCCGAGCTTCTTCTCGACCTCGTGCTCGATCGGCTGGCCGTGGCAGTCCCAACCGGGGATGTAGGGCGTGTAGTAGCCGCGCTGAGCGTGCGACTTGACGACGAAGTCCTTCAAGATCTTGTTGAATGCATGGCCGATATGGATCGGGCCGTTCGCGTACGGGGGGCCGTCATGCAGAACGAACGGTTCGCCGTCCTTGTTCTTCTCCAAGACCCTGTGGTAGATGTCCTGCTCGGCCCACTTCTCCAAGCGCTTCGGCTCGTTCTCGGGCAGATTCGCACGCATTGCGAAATCCGTCTTGGGCAGGTTCATCGAATGCTTGTAATCGTTTCCCATCGTGTACTCCGATCCTTTCGTTCGTCTTCCGCACCGCGCTCCAGCACGGTGTATTGCACAATTCTGCCTATTATAGGTAACTTCTCGTCGTTATCGTCCTCATTTTCCACAAAGTCGGAACGCAGGGACGCGAAAGGTGCCCTTGCATGCGACTTCGTAACCTCGCCGCAACGCCCGAGAACACGCGAAAGACCTATAATCCCAGAAGGAATCTCGCCACGATCCAAGGAGTAACCCATGGCATACCGTATCGTGACCGACTCCGCCAGCAATCTCAGCGAAGAGATGATTGACGAATTCGGTCTGGAAATCTTGCCCATGACGTTCATGGTGGACGGCGTCGAACGGCGCAGCTATCTCAAAGGAGAAAAAACCGACCTCAAGCAGTTCTACACCATGATGCGCGAAGGCAAGGTCATCACCACATCCCTTCCCAACCTGCAAGAAACCGAAGCAACGATGCGCGCGATCCTCGATGCGGGAGAAGACATCCTGTATCTGGGATTCTCGAGCGCGCTGTCGAGCGCATTCGGCTCGATCGAGCTGCTGATGCAACGCCTCGCCGGCGAATACCCCGAGCGCAAGCTGCGCGCCGTAGAGACCTTCGCGGCATCGGGCGGCCAAGGCATGCTCGTGTATTTGGCATGCAAGAAGGCCGCAGAAGGCGCATCGCTCGACGAAACGGGCGACTTCGCCGTCGAAACCCGCGACCACCTGTGCCACTGGTTCACGGTCGATGACCTGATGTTCCTCTTCCGCGGCGGCCGCGTGAGCCGCACGAGCGCCTGGGCGGGAACGATGCTCAATATCAAACCCGTCCTGCACGTCGACGCCGAAGGCGCGCTCATCCCCATGGAAAAAGTCAGGGGCCGTAAAAAATCGATCAAAGCCCTGGTCGATCATATGGAAAAGACCGCCATCGACCCTGCATCGCAGACCGTCTTCATCACGCACGGCGACTGCATAGAGGATGTCGAGGTGCTCAAGCGTGAAATCTCCGAACGCATGGGCGTTACCGATTTCGTGGTGAACTACATCGACCCTGTGGTCGGAGCCCATTCGGGACCGGGCACGCTGGCCTTGTTCTTCTTGGGAACCGAGAAATAACGGACGCCGCTGCGCAGCAGATGAACGCAAACGAAAAGAGGCCTCAGGCTCGAATGCCTGCGGCCTCTTCGTTGGACGGGACATGCCAGGTGCACAACGCGAAGGACGCTTGTTAGGCGACGCCGCTCGAACCGAAGCCGCCCTCGCCGCGCTCGGTCTCGTCGAGCGAATCGACGACGGTCCAAGCGACGTTTTCGACTTTCTGGATGACGAGCTGCGCGATGCGGTCGCCCGGCTGAACCTCGAAGACGTTTTCGGGATCGAGATTGATGAGGGCCACCTTGAGCTCGCCGCGATAATGGCTGTCGATCAGCCCCGGGGTGTTGAGCACCGTGACGCCCTGCTTGATGGCGAGGCCGCTGCGCGGCTGCACGAAGCCCGCGTAGCCTTCGGGGATGGCGATCGCGAGACCCGTGGCGACGAGCGCGCGCTCGAACGGCTTGAGCACGACATGTTCGATGGCGCGCAGATCCATGCCCGCGTCGCCCGGATAGGCGTAGACGGGAATGGCCACGTCGTCGGCGAGCGTGGTAATGGGGATGGTAAGCGTATCGGCCATGATGGCTTCTCCTTCCGTGTCGTGGAACATGGTCGCCGCCGAAGCGACGACGAACAGCCCGCAATCGATTGCGGGCAGAACAAAAGAACCCGCATGAAGCCATGCGGGCGATTTTCGAAAAACGCGCTAGTGCTCCAGGCCGCGCAGCGCCTCCTGGAATTCCTCGATCGTCTGGAAATCCTTGTACACGCTTGCGAACCTGATATAGGCGACGTCGTCGAGGCCCTTCAGATGGTCGAGGACGATATCGCCCAAATCCTTCGATTTGATTTCGCTACGACCGGAATTGCGCAGCTCCGCTTCGATCTGGTCGATGATTTCGGACTTCTTATCGTTGGGGATATTGGGGCGTTTCGCACAGGCGATGCTGATGCCGCGATAAAGCTTCTCGCGATCGAACACCTGGCTGGTACCGTCGGATTTGATGACGATGATGGGGTTGTCCCCCAACCTTTCATACGTCGTGAAGCGATTGCCGCACTTCAGGCATTCGCGGCGGCGACGAATGGAATTGAATTCATCGGAAGGCCGGGAATCAACGACCTTGGATTCGGGATGACCGCAAGACGGACAGCGCATCGGTTCCTCCGTTCGGCCCCATAAGGGGAATCTTTACATATGGCGCATATAATACACGCTCCGTTTCGCAATCACGCAGACGGCATAAAAAAGAGAATGCCATGCCCGAAACCACCACGACGCGCCCGGCAAGCTCCCTGTCGCAACGTGCGGTCCCTTGCGCTTCGAGCCTCCTCCTAACGTGAAAAGACCCGGAATGAATCTTCATTCCGGGTCTCATATCGAAGGTTCGGCTCGATGCCGACCGCTTGCGACCGAGCCTTGATTAGGCAGCGGCCTTTTCGGCCTTGCGCGCAGCGCGGCGCTTGTCCATGGAGTCCAGGCAGAGGCAGCACGCGGAGTCGCCCGTGATGTTAAGGGCGGTGCGCATCATGTCGAGGATGCGGTCGACGCCAGCGACCAGAGCGATGCCCTCGACCGGCAGACCCACCGAGGTCAGAACCATGGCGAGCATGATCATGCCGGATCCGGGAACGCCCGCAGTGCCGATGGAGGCAAGGACCGTGGTCATGACGATCATGAACTGCTGAGAAATAGTAAGGTCGATGCCGAATACCTGAGCGATGAAAATCGCGCAGACGCCCTGGTAAATCGCCGTGCCGTCCATGTTGATGGTGGCGCCGAGCGGCAGGACGAAGCTGGTCATCTCCTTGCGAGCACCCATCTTGGAGGTGCACTCCATGTTCATGGGGAGCGTGCCTACAGAGCTTGCCGAAGAGAATGCGAACAGGAATGCCGGGGCTATGCCGCGGAAGAACTTCACCGGGCTCATCTTCGCGATCAGCTTGACCATGCCGGAGTAAACCACCACGAGATGCGCGCCCATGGCAAGGTAGGCGACCACGATAAGCCACAACAGCGGCAGCAAGACATCGGGACCGTTCGATGCGACGACCGGAGCCATCAAGCCGAAAACGCCGAAGGGCGCAAAGCAGATGATGCCGTGCATAACCTTGATGCAAACCTCGTTCATTCCCTCAATGAAATGAACTACGGGTTCCGATTTCTTGCCAGCCGCAATAACGCCGAAACCGAAAATAAGCGCGATGACGATGATCTGGAGCATCGTGGCATCGGCCATGGGCTGGAAGAAATTGGCCGGGAAGATATTCACGATGGTATCGATGAACGAAGGCGCCTCTTTGGCTTCATACGACAGCTCGGACACGGGCATCGTGAAGCCGCCACCGACATTAAGGACGTTGGCGAACGCCAAGCCGATCACAACCGCAAAAGCGGTTGTGACCATGTAGAACAGAACGGTCTTGCCGCCGATAGCGCCGACCTTTCTCACATCCTGCAGCGAAATAACGCCTGTCATAATGGAGAAGACAACCAAAGGAACGACGATCATCTTGATCAGATTGAGGAAGATCGTGCCGATCGGCTTGATATAAGTGTTCGCGATTTCAGGATTGGACTGAAGCGCCAGGCCGCACAGGACGCCGAGGACCAATGCGACGAGAATCCACGAAGTCAAGGACAACCGCTTATACCATGGCTTATGCTCAGCGGCGGACACCTGGGATTGCGTAGGCGTATCCGTCATGATTCATACTCCCCTCTTCTTATATTCAGGAGCAAGAAGCCCTTTCCGTATTGAACTGATAGATAGTACACGGAATTGGCGCACAAGCCCGCAGAAAACCGCACGAGGGGTAAATCGGGTATCGAGCGGAGCGCATTCACCGACAACCGAAAGCTCGATACGCGAACGGAATCGAAAAGCCAGCGTTACAGGGTAAGCACGAAAAGGCAGAACGCGAACAGCAGCGCACAGCACGCCAAAGCGACCGCGAGGGAACTCTCCGAAGCAATGCCCGCAGCGGTTCCGTTTTCAAGTTCGTCACGCATCTCGCGCAAACCCAAAGCCTCGATAACGACCGCGGCATCGCCCCTCAGCGGCGTCGCGACGCGACCGCGATACCGAACCGGCCGTTCAAGCGCGACGATATGCGGACTGCGCGCCTCGTGCCGCACCGAACCTTCACGCACGGCGGCATCGTTCGTTGCCCTGAAGTCGACGCGAATCACCCGCGGCCCGCCCTGCGTTCTCTGTCGACCGATTTTCAGCGCCGCAGTGCCTTCCACGCACGGATGAATTTCACGATTCCCCATTACGACCTCCTGACTCTTGCAACGAACCTTTGTTCGGATATATAATAAATCGCACAAAAGTTCGTGTCAACGTTTTATCAAACGTTTGTTCGATAAAGGGGAAAGGCCATGGCCGAAGCGGAAATCAAGAACACGAAGAAGATCACCAAGAAACAGAAAGCGGTGCTCGACTTCATCGCCAAAACCATCGACGAAACGGGGATCGCACCCACTGTACGCGATATCTGCGAGGGCCTCGGCCTCTCGTCGCCTTCCACCGTGCACGTCCATCTCAAAACACTCGAGGACAAAGGCCTTATCCACCGCGACCCCCTGAAGTCGCGCTGCATCACCATCGTCGGCCATGAACGCAATGCGGCCGAAGAACGCAAGCAAGACGAACCCCCCGTCGGCGTAGGAGAATTCTCGAGCATCGTCTCGCTGCCCGTGGTCGGAAACGTCGCGGCGGGACAGCCGATTCTAGCCGACCAGAACATCACCGAGACCATTCCCCTTCCCACCGAAATCGTCGGCGATTCCAGCTCGTTCCTGCTCAAGGTGCGCGGCGATTCCATGATCGAAATCGGCATCAACGACGGCGACTACGTGGTCGTCAAAGAACAGCCCACCGCAAACAACGGCGATGTCGTCGTGGCGATCGTCGAAGACGGCGCAACGGTGAAAACCTTCTATAAAGAACGAGACCACGTGCGCCTCCAGCCCGAGAATTCATCGATGGATCCTATCATCGTGCGCGAAAACGTCTCGATCGCAGGCAAAGTCGTCGCCGTCTTCCGCCGCCTGTAGAGCATCTATTTACTCTGATACCGAAAAAGGAGCGAAGGGTTTTCCCTTCGCTCCTTTTTCTTCATGCGAGGAAACGCGACGTGCACTCAAGCGATACGCCGCTTATTCCGACTCGACTGCATACGGACCGAACGACGCCTTCATCTCGGACGGAACGCGCAGAGTCATGATCGTGCCGCGCTCGTCGTAGGACTCGGCGAGCACCGTGCACCTGCTGTGCGCGAGCGATGCCAGGTCGCCGCGCGAGAACGGAACCACCACTTCCATCAGCGTTTCGCTCGCGGTGGCGGCACGGGCGATCGCGTCGATCAGTTCGTCGACGCCCTCCCCCGTCTCGGCCGACACCAGCACGGCCCCTGGAAAACGCGACGCCAGAGCAAGGCGCGTCGCCGCGTCGACCAAGTCGACTTTATTGAACACGAGAATGCGCGGAATGCCGTGCGCGCCGATCTGCTCGAGCGTATCTTCCACGGCGCGCATCTGCTTGTCGTATTCGTCAGACGACGCATCCACGACGTGAAGCACCAGGTCGGCGCCGCGAATCTCATCGAGCGTGCTTTTGAACGCCTCGACGAGCGTCGTAGGAAGCTTCTGGATGAACCCGACCGTGTCGGTCAGCGTCGCCTCGCGGCCTTCGGGCAGCATGAGCTTGCGGGTCGTGGAATCGAGCGTGGCGAACAGCTTGTCGTAGCTCAGCACCTCGGCGCCCGCGAGCCTGTTGAGCAGGCTCGACTTGCCCGCATTGGTGTAGCCCGCTTCGGCCACCTTGAACACGCCCGAAGCATAGCGGGCCGAGCGCTGCGTCTGACGCATGCGGGAGACCTGCTCGAGTTCGCGGCGAATCGACGTGATGCGTTTGCGAACCATGCGGCGATCGACCTCGAGCTGGCTTTCGCCTTCGCCGAAACGCGAACCCACGCCGCCGCCCATACGGTTGCTGGCCAAATGGGCCCACATGCCGCGCAGACGCGGAAGCAGGTACTGATTCTGGGCGAGCCTGACTTGCAGGCGGCCTTCTTTCGTGGTGGCATGCAGCGCGAAAATGTCCAGAATAAGCGCCGTGCGGTCGATGACCTTCACCTCTTTCGGCATGGCCTTCTCGAGATTGCTCTGCTGCGACGGGGAGAGCTCCTCGTCGAAGATGACCACGTCGGCGGCAAGGCTGCGGCAAAGCCCGGCGATTTCTTCGGCCTTGCCCGAACCGATGAACGTGCGCGGGTTGGGTGCATCGAGCTTCTGCGTGGCCGTGGCGACGACGGTCGCGCCCGCCGTATCGGTCAGGCGCGCCAGCTCGGCAAGCGACGACTCGGAGTCGTCAAGCGAAGCGTCCTTGTATTCGATGCCCACCAAAATGGCGCGTTCGGCATCTTCGGTGAAGCTTGTCTGGGACATATCGGCAAACGACATGGCCGCCCCCTTTCGTCATCGGCCGGATGCGCCGCAAGCGGCCGTCCCGTCCATCGAAGCGATGATTTCATCCGCCATGCGCGCGATATCCGCATCATCGGCGTTAATCCAGCGGACGCGCTCATCTTTGCGCCACCATGTGCGCTGGCGCTTCGCATACCGGCGCGTAGCCGTCTTGATCTGCTCGACACCTTCATCGAGCGTGCATTCCCCTCGCAACGCGGCGACGATTTCTTTATATCCGATCGCCTCGCGGGCGGTCAGCGCCTCTTCGAAACCATGCGCGGCGAGCGAGCGCACCTCGTCGAGCAGCCCTTGCTCGACCATCGAATCGACCCTGCGATCGATGCGCTCGTTCAGCACGGCGGGATCGACGGCCAGGCCGAAGAACACCGCCGGCACGGACTGCGCCATATGCGAGAACCCCTCGTGCTGGCGAGCGTAGGTGGTGTTTTCGAGCTCGATCATCTCGAAGGCTCGAATCACACGGCGCGTATTGTTGGGATGGATCAGCGCCGCGCTCTCGGGGTCGCGCCGCTCGAGCATGTTCCACAGCTCCTGGGCGCCCTGCTCCTCGAGCACGCGGGAATAATGGTCGCGCACGGGATTGCCCGTCTGCTCGCCACGCGGAAAGCGGTAGTCGTCGATAGCGGCGCGCACGTACAGGCCCGTGCCGCCCGCCAACACGCTGCGACGCCCCTGAGCGTCGAGCGTGCGGAAGCACGAACGCGCGTAATCCTGGAACAACGCGGCCGAATACGGTTCGCCCGGCTCGCAGATATCCAGACCGAAATGCTCCACGCGACGCTGCGCGGGTGCGATCTTGCCCGTTCCGATATCCATGCCGCGATAGATTTGCATCGAATCGGCCGAGATGACGGCCCCGCCGATGCGGGCAGCCACTTCTTGGGCGACGTCCGTCTTACCGGACGCCGTCGGGCCCACCACGCAAACTACGGGCTGCTTCAAATCGACTCCGAATTCGGGCGTTGCCGCCTGCTGCTTCTCCGGGCTAAGCACCGACGACCGCCCCCGACAGATACCAGGCGCGCGCCTCGTCGATACGCACCATCACCGTGGTGCCCGCGAGGCTTGCGGCATCGAGGCCCTCGGGGACGGGCGCATGCACCGTGACGTTGTGCGGGCTGTGGCCTGCGAGCACGCGCTCATCGCGCTTGGATGCGCCTTCGACGAGCACCGGCAGCGTTCGACCGACGAAGCGGCGGTTCTGCTCGAGCGCATTTTCCTGAACCAAGTCGACCAGGGCGTCGAAACGACGTTGAATGACCTCGCGCGGCGTGTCATCGACCATCGATGCGGCAGGCGTGCCTTCGCGCGGCGAATAGATGAACGTGAACACCTGCGAATAGCCGACGCGCTTGACAAGGTCGTACGTCGCCTGGAAGTCCTCTTCCGTCTCGCCCGGGAAACCGACGATGATATCGGTCGAAAGCGAGGCATCGGGGTTGGCCTCGCGCACGGCATCGACCAACGCCAGGTACCGTTCGGCGGTATAGCGGCGGTTCATGGCCTTGAGGATGCGGTCGCTACCCGACTGCACGGGCAGATGGAGCGCGGGCATCAGGTTGTCGAGCGTGGCGTACAGGCCGATGACCTCGTCGGTCAGGTCCTTCGGATGAGACGTCGCGAAGCGCAGGCGCTCGACGCCCGACTCTTCGAGGCCGAGGTCTTCGAGGAACATCTGCCGC